>CAJXRL010000036.1 GCA_913059105.1 uncultured Flavobacteriales bacterium | reverse complement strand
TCTACACAGAGTAGATCGTCGGCAGCGTCAGATGTGTATAAGAGACAGGGACAAAGGAACTAGCATTCAGCAAATTGAAGAAGGAACTGCATTGATGAAAAGTTATGGCATTAAACCCTGTTTCTTTTTGCAATTTGGATATGTAGGAGAAACTTGGGAAGACATTCAATTAACCGAAAATATGCTGTTTAAGTTAATGCCTTTCGATATTGGCGTTTCTGTTTCATACCCATTACCAGGAACAAAATTTTTTGAGATGGTAAAGTCTGAATTAAATCAAAAATCGAACTGGACAGATTCTGATGAATTACTCATGATGTATAAAGGTACTTTTTCTCCTATGTTCTATAGGAAACTTCATCGTTACATACACAAGAAATTTCGTGCAAAACAAGCATTGCTCCAGATTCAAAAAGGGAAACTTAACTATGCTTTGCGATACACCTATTTTAAACTTTTTTCAGCAATTAATTACTTTCAAGTAGTTCAATTGAAGAAAACTAAGAAGTTGAACTAATTTGCTAACAGCAATGAATATGAAGTTGAAAAATTGGCATACGAATTTAATTGCTTTAACAATAAGTCTTATAATTTCTATAGCAGCAACAGAAGTTATTTTACGATTTGTAAGTCCTCATGAAGCCTATTTTTGTTCCATTCCTAATGTTGAACTCGAGCGAAAAAACAAATTCCACAAATTTTTCAACATCGACTCAAGCTATCACTATTCTGTGAATGAATTGGGCTACCGGTCTCCCTCTCTATTTTCGAAAGACAGATTTGGTATTTTAGCAGTTGGTGGCAGCACAACTGATTGTATTGGTTTGGCAGATAGTGAAACTTGGCCTTGGATTTTAGAAGAGCAATTAAACGCATCATTGGAGAAACAGTTTACGGTTGGGAATATAGGTGTGCCAGCTTTCAACTCTTTTCATCATATTTTACAAGTTGAACGTATTGTACCACAGTTTGAAAACATTAAAATGGTGGTCATGCTGGTTGGAATCAATGATTTTTCACGGTTCTTACATCTACCAGAGAAAGAGTTAGTGCCTGAAAGAAAAGAGCTTTTACATCAAACCTTTGTTCGGCATCCACGAAAAGTAAATGAAAGATGGCATGAACGATCTGAACTTTGGGCTCATATTCGTGATGCAGTAAATCATATTAGAATAATTTATGAGGTTGACAACAAATCGTTTGACCTTCACAGTAAGGTTGCCGAATACGAAACGGCCGCCAAAGTTGAATCTCTTCCCAATTTAGATTATGGAATTGGAATAATGATGAACAACGTTCTTAAAATAAATCAATATTGCTCTAATAATAACCTACAATTGGTGGTTATTACTCAGCCAGTTTTATGGCGAAAAAACATGAATGAAGAAGAAATTAAGATTTCTAGCTATGGGAAATCTATCAAAAATGGACAAACTTATTCCGACGAAGCCATGGCAAAAGGAATGAACAGTTTTAATAAAACCTTAATCGAAGTGGCAAATCAAAATGATTTTTACGTCATTGATTTAGCTGAAAATTTCCCGAAAACTGGCGAAGTCTTTTTCGACCATTGTCATTATAACAAAACCGGTTCTAAGCTGGTTTCTGAAATTGTCTTTGATGAATTAAAAGATATTTTAGAAAACAACCGAAATTAACCCTTCTCAATTCTAAAAATATAGTTCTCTTCCCCTTGTCTTTTTGTTTGGAGAACTAACTCAAAAATCAATTGCTTTTCTGCTGCTAAACTTTTAATCCTTTCCAACTCACAGTCTTCAGAAAGAATCATAAAGACCTGTGATTTTTTATTGAAATAGGTCCCTAGTTGACCAAATAGCTTCTTGAAATACTCAAAATTACTTCCACAATACCAAGCCTCTTCGGCCTTGGTTAAAGGGTTTATGGGGTAGTAAGGCGGATTGATAATGATGTAGTCAAAGATTTGCGGTAAAATCTCTTTGAACAGGTCGGAAAGAATTGGTTGTAAGCTTACCCCATTGCTTTTTAAATTTAATTTAACGTTTTCAATTGCGGCTGGATTAATGTCTGATGCTATAACTTTTGCTCCATTTTTAGCCGCTAGGGTACTAATCATCCCTGTACCGCAACCCAACTCTAAAAAGCTCTTCCCTTTTAAATCAAATTGCTCAATAAAGTCCATCAGCAACTTGGTACTAATCGTAAAAATAGGGTAGAAAACATCAGGTAAAACCGTTCCTTTTATGCCTTTGTAATTAAAAGGGCGTGGTTTACTAAAATAGTATTTAGCTAACCGTCGCAGCACCGGACTTAGAAGATTAAATACCTTTTTAATCATGTTATTTCTTGCTATTCTCCTCCTACTTTTATGATGGAAGTACGATACTGTTTACAACCGCAAAGACCAAACCTGTCAGGTTTACTAGTTGCAATTAAACATTGGTAATTATTCATTAAAACATTACTCATTCAGCATTCTAAATTTCAAAATTCCATATTCAATATTTTCTCCCCATAATTCGTAATTCGACATTGAAACATTCGTAATTAAGATTGTCTCATTTCGACTCCGCTCAAAGTGACAATTTTACTCTCCATAAAAACCTTCAATCTCTGGTTGGCGGTATTTCCAAATTTTGTGCATCGCCTTAATCTCGTACGGATAATGGTAAAACCCTGATTTGTACCTCCAGCTAGCAGCCGTTTGTAAAACTTTCTTTTTAAATCCTTTTATTCTATAATCAGAATTGGTTGGGTAATACCCATTCAATACCGTTTCAAAATTTCGAATCTTATCGATCATTTGAACCGTTAGCCACGGCGTTAGTGGATTCTTTCTCAAGTCAAAATTTTCCCAAGACGGGTTCAGCCAATCCTCTAATTTCTCAGGAAATTCAAACCCTGCTTTTGTTATTTGATCGTATAATTCTGAACCCTCAGAAGGAACTGGACTGTACAGATAAATGATAATTTCCGTAGCCGGATTCAGTTCTTTTATCACTTTAATAAACGCAATATCAGAGTCAATCTGCGCCATTACTTTTTCTTCATTATCCCCAGGCATTCCTAAAACAAATGAGTACTCCGGAACAATTCCAACCTCACCCATTCTAACTGCGAAAGATTTAATTTGAGCAGCCGTTTGAGTGCCACCCTTGTCCATTTGTTTTAACACTTCATCACTGCCAGTTTCTGCGCCAAAAAAGATCATTTCACAACCAGCGTCTCTCATCAGTTGCAAGTCTTCATCACTGTATTTATCTATGGTGTCAATTCTACCTTCTCCCCACCATTTAATGTTATCGTTCAATACCAATTTAGAAAATTCTACTACTCGTTTCCGAGAAGTAAAAAAGTTATTGTCATGAAATTCAACCGCATCAAGGCCATAGTTATCAATTAACCAACGTATGTCTTTGTATATATTAGCTGCAGACTTCCCTTTCCAACGGGCATTGAAAATAGGCACTACCGCACAGAAAGAACAAGTAAATGGACAACCCAAACTCGAATGGTATGCCATGGTTTTTCTTCCCATAAAGGTCTTTTGTAGATAACCGTTTATGTCATAAAATTTACCATAATACTCATACGGTAACTGAGGCAAACCGTCTTGGTCTTGTAATTCTTCTTTTCTGGTTTTGTGAATTTTACCGTCTTTTAAGTAGATCAAGTTTTTAATTTCATCTACCGCTTCGTTCTTTTCAAGCGCATCTAACAATTGCGGAAAAGTATTGTCTCCAGGACCACTCACTACAAAATCAATATAACCGCTATTTAACACAACAGGGTGCTGATTAGTAGCAAAATAACCACCCCATACAACTGTTACTTTTGAAAAGGTTTCTTTAATTTTTTTACTTATCGGAATCGCCTGCTTCAATTGAGGGCCCGGCATTACCGTAGCTCCGACATACTTAATATCGCCTTTCGCTAAATAATTTTGAATGGTTTGCCAAGGGTCTTTTTCCAAATTACCGTCAACAAAAATTACTTCGTAGTTCGCATGCACAGATGCACCAACTTGCAAAATTGAATTTGGAATTCGGTGTTTCCATTTAGCACTCCGAGGGTTAAAAAGTAAAACTTTAGATTTTGTCATTTGCTACAAATTGGAATGGCATTTTTAAGATTGCTCTAATTTTTTCATTTGGTAAGTAGAAATGACTGACTTTACTTTGCTCCCCAGAGCATGTTTTGAAAAAAATTTTCCTTTCATCTTTGCTTTATGAAAATTCACCTCGTTCACAATTCTCCTTACCGCATGGTCGTAATATTTTCGTGGATAGGTTCTTTCAAAATCAATCTCTCGGTCTGTACTGGTTGACCACTCTGGTTTTTCTATAATTTTTGACTCTATTTGAGTATACAACCCAGTCCCTTTTATTGGGTATGCCACGGTAATGGTAAAATGATTAGGATTCGCTTTTTTCAAATAATCAATTGTCAAATTGATGTCCTCTTTGGTTTCGGTAGGGTAACCCACCATTATAAACGTTCCTGCTTCCATGCCAAAATGCTGCGTCAATTGCATCATTTCGGCTACCTTATTAATATCAACCTGACGTTTCATCAAGTCGATGATTCGCTGAGAACCACTCTCAGCTCCAATCCAAATTCTAAAACAACCTGCTAACTTCAACTCATTTAAAACAGTTTCGTTTAGTCGTTCTGCTCTGGTAATGCATTCAAATGGAATACTTATTCCACGTCTTTGCATCTCTGCTGAAAAATCCGCCAACCACTTGTGACTCACAGTAAAAACATCGTCTACAAACCACAAAGCGTCTGGATTGTATTCTTTAATCAAATATTCTATTTCGTCTACTACCAATTCCGGGCTTCTTCGCCTGTAACTTTGTCCATAAACAGCAGTACTGCACCATTGGCAAGTGTAAGGGCAGCCTCTTTGTGTCGATATATTAAGTGTGCTTTTTCCGTGATGGTCTTTCCAAACTTTAAGGTAGTTAGAAAGGTCAATTTTTTTTCGATTGGGTAGAGACAATAAGTCTACCTCTTTAATTTTTATTCTTGGCGGATTTTTAACTACTCCTCCATTCTCATTCACAAAGGCTAAACCGGGTATTGTTTCATACTTCTGATCAGCATATAATTCTTTCGTGAAGTCGAGAAATGTTTCTTCTCCTTCGCCTATCACTAAAAAGTCGGCACCGTGCTTTAAATATGCTTCCCAATTGTAAGTTACATCGGGTCCGCCCATTAAAATTTTTATGTCTTTTAACTCTTCGTCTGATTTAAACTTTTTAATCATGTCCAAGATTTTCACCTTGGTCATTAAGTTAGTGTAAAGTGCAATAGCTTTGGGCTGGTATTCTCTTACAAAATCAAACCATTTTTTTTCTGAAGAAAAAGTTGAATCTAATACTTCGTGCTCAACACCTTGTTGCTCCAAATAACCCGAAATATACAACAACCCTAGCGGCGGATAAGGGCGCATAATTTCTTGCTCTTTTTCATCTTCCTCTAAAAAATAACCGTGGGTTAAGAGTATGCTCATTTTCGCTTTGCAACTAATATATAATGATCTGCCAAAGAAGACAAAAAATTCAGATTACCAAAAATACGTTCTAAAGAATACAAGCCGTTCAAAACTTGAGGGTTTCTTTTAAAAAACGACTCAAGGTAAGATGGAGGTAAAAACGCAGCCACTGGTTTTTTCAATTCAATACAATATTTATCTCTCAATAACCCTGTTAATCGATTAGGGCTATGATAGTATGTCCGAATTTTTTCTCCGTTGACATCTACTTCTAAAGACCCTTTTTTATTTCTTCTTCCAACTTGCTTGAACTTACCTTTCATTAGATGATAAACGTCTGCAATAAAGCAATGGTTCGGCATGATGACCGCAATCAATAAATCATCCTTTTTTTGAAGCAAAGCGGTGTCATCAACAAATGTTGCTAATTCAGCCGCTGAAAGGCAATTTAATCCCCCAAAGTTTGAAAATATAACATCTGATTTTCTAACGTTATCATCAATTGATATATCATTAAAGTTTCTTTGATAAACAGTCAGCTTCGAATTCCTGCTTTGGGCAACTTTTACCATTTGTTCAGAACCATCTGTTGCAATTACAGAGTGACCCCTTTCGGTGAAAAATTGAGCATCGTAACCTGTTCCGCAATTCACTTCAAAAACGGTTTGAGGTTGTTTAAAAAAGTGAAGTTTATCTAACCAGTAATAGACCCTTTCTCGCTGTAATTTCCCGATTTCTGAAAAGGTAAACTCGTCGTCGTACGTTGCAGCAGCAGAATCAAAAGAAGGATCAATAGAGCGATTCATTTCGAATTAAAACGCACTACAACATCTTGAACAACCGTCAAACAATCCGCCGTCGCTCATTAAGTTTTTTCTGAATGTTGAGAAGGATTGGGAGTTCCAAATTTCTGGTAACCCTTCTTTATATAAGTTACCTACAGTTAAATTAAAACACCTGCCATGCGCAGGAATTACAGAACCATCAGACTTTACCATTAAACTAGAAAAAACCGCATTACAATGTGACCCCAACAACTTTTCTGGTTGTAAATAGAATTCATCTAATCCTTCTGAATCAGTTATTTCTGGCGAAAAAGTAAGAGCAAAAGAGTATTGTTTTTTCTTTATATTTTTAATTTCTACGAGTAGCTTTGATAGATCCATTTGGGCCAAATCTACCTCTTCTAAATTAGAAGAAGTGGCAGGGTACAAATGCCCCCACTTTTCGTTGTGCTTATCAGCCATTCCGTTGTCGGCAAACTGAGTATGCATAAAAGAAACTTCGTTAATGTTTAACTCAGATAACTCTTCTAAAAACTCTTCTAAAAAACCAATATTCCATTGCGTTATCGCACAAATCACGTCAATGGTAGGCGGGTTATTGTACTGTTGAATTTCCTTGATTCCCTCAATTGCTTTTTGAAATGATTTTTTATTTCCCCGAATTTCGTTGTGCACATCTTGCGGGCCATCCAATGAAATATACATGTGTTTTACTCCAGCCTCCGCAAGCCCCTTAGACTTCTGCCTAAGCGTTAATGCATTCGTGGTAATTGTCGTATAAACTCCTCGTTTTGTTGCATATTCAATAGATTTTATCAAATGCGGATAAATCAAAGGCTCAGTAAAAGCATACGCCAATTTACTACCTGGAAAATGGTCTGCGCTTTCATCAATTACTTTCAGAATTAACTCCAAAGGCATATTAATGGGATGAGTTCCTACCAAATTTTGAGCAAAATTACTTCCCAAGTTTTGCACGCCAACATCGCACATTTTGCAATGTAAATTGCAAATGTTGTTTACACCCAACACAATCCATTTGGGTTGCTGAAAAACCCGCCCAGGATAAAGCCGTGCGTTCACAGTTCTTAGTTTTTCAGCTATTATTGTCATTTGCTAACTTTTTAGATCTACTTATTACTAGTCTGCCCAAAATTAATCTGCAAGCGATTCCGCCTAATAAGGCGCCTGACATTCCATAAAGACTGACTAACACTAATGATAATACAATATTACACCCTGAAGCGACTATATTATACCTCAAAAGCTGTTTTTCATTCTTGTGCTTTAGTAGAATTTGGCTTTCAATAAAATAAAGGAACAAAGGGTATAAATACATGAAAAACAGAAGCATATAACTAAGCGGCAAGTCGATTAAGTAAACATACTTCAGCCCATAATATAATGCAATCGAAAAAACAAGGGTGGTTGCCAACCCAATTTGCAAATAAGACTTCTTTAATTTTTGAAAGTTCCTGCCCTGCCAACGGTAAATGTTTTTCTGAAAAGGGCCAAGTACAATTGCAGAAAAACTTTGACCCAACAACAAAAAACTCAAAATAATTTGATAACTCGCTAAATCTTGTTTTGAAAGCAAATAAGTTACCACATACAAATCACCTTTGGTTTGCAATAACCCCGCAATGGAAAGCGCAAAAAACGGAAAAGCAAGTAGCAGTTCTGTTCGCAACAATTTAACCGAAAATGGACTTGCCTTCCACTCAGAAAGTAATGGCAATAGAACCAAACATCTTACACCAGAAGACAACACAAACAGGTAGATGACGTCGGTCAACTGCATTCCTTCCTTAAAGAAAAAGATTGAAGTTAAGGCGGTGGTAATTGCAGCTAATTCGGCAATAATTGACCACTTGTATTTTCTATGAAACTGTATAATGGGTTCAAATAAAAATGCAAACCATTTAAAAAAAATCCAAAGTAATAGTGGAAAAAAATAAGCTTGAAAGGAAGGAACAACCCACAAAAAAATGACAATAAGAAACAACATGGGAAGCCGAGCGAAAGTTGCCCTAGACCATTGTTGGCCAATTGTATTGGGGCTCAGCGAAAATTCGCGAAGTAAATAGGGTTTTTGTCCCCAATTAAATAGATTAGTCAGCAGTTCAACTCCCACTAAAAAAATAACAAAACTGCCCCACAATTCAACATCAAACAATCTAATAATGATCAAAGAGACTAAGCTTGTGTGAATAGGTCGTAGTACAAAGTTGGTCGTTTCTAACCCAACAAACTTTGATCTTTTAATGATTCTGGAATGCTTTTTCACGGCAACAAGTTGGGTTCGTTTGCAGTCGTTTCTCTCGCACTTGTAGTGGTTGCAACAACTTCATATGGAGAAAAAGGTGCTACCTCAGCTCGGTAATACAAATCACCCAACTCTGTAAATTCATCGTGAATATGCGTAGTTAAACTAGCCAGTTTTAAACGTACTTCTTGCTCTGTTAAGCTCCACTCTGCTGCTAAACGCTTGGCCGAAGGCTCCAAAAACCGAAAGTAAAGTTTCTCTAATTCGACATGTTGTGAATTGTCATTAAAAACGACTTCAGGTGTTAAACTAGCTCTGTACCCTTCTATTGTTGCTCTGTTTTTTAGAATTACGCTATCAAATTGAGATGGGGTGTAATACCCTGGAATTTCTGTCAGAGCCGCTATTGCTGTTTGTATGTTCACCTCATGACACCATAAACATTTGGCTGGTTTCCCTGCAATCGAAAGCGTAACGTCACCACCACCAACTAGGTCTTCATTTTTATTGTAAATGGCAAAACGCAATTGCCCATTCGCCATAATGTCCATTACCTCACTTTCTTTCACCACATCTGTAGAATCAATCAACGAGCCAGTAATTTCTTCTGCTAAATAACCCAAAGAATTGATGCTTCCGTCGGTTTGAGGTAGGTGAATAATTCGCTCACTAAAGGCAACTCCAGACTCAATTATGGCTGCTTTCCTTTGTAATAAATTATACTCATTGGTAAAACTGTTCAAGCGCTGCGGTATGCCAACAATTTTGTAGTAATGGTTAGAGTTGTTATAAATACTCATCACAAATCGTCCGGCATCCATTCCTCCAGTTATTTTATATTCTTCACTTTGCTTGTAGATTGTTATCAGCTTTTTAAGTTGATTTTGAGCATTTTCGTTAAACCCGAGTTGACTAATGTCTAACTCAACTTTCTGATTATTAAGCCAATTCGTGCTTTTTTGCCAAGAACCTTTTTGTAATTGAGCCCCTAAGTATGAAAAACACCAAAGTAACCCAGTCTCAAATTCAGCTCTAGTTTCTGAGTTATTTTGGTAATGGTTTAAGGTTATTTTGGAATTGGTTTTAAGACCCGATTCCGTTTCTACCTTTTCCTTTCTGCAAGAGTTGGTAAGAATTGAAACCAATATTAGAATGAAAAATGTTGTAACTGCAAGCTTCATTCTTTCGCTAAAACATGTTTGTAATTACCCAAAGCGAATTTTAGTGTTTCCCAAAAATTTCTTTTTTCCGACTTAATATAAACATGAAAATAGATTAGCCCAAACCAAGCTCTAAAAAGAATATTAGGTTTTAACTTAATTAGCTTTTTAATGAATGGAAACGACCAAGGCCAAATAACGGCAGTTTGAAAAAACTTCTGAAGATTCTGCATCTCTTTAATGTTTGGTAAATCCAGTTGAGAGGATAGAAAAAACGATTTATCAAGCTCTTCCACATCAAAAGTTGGACTTAAATACCCTTTGGAATAAGCATATTCGGAAAGTTCGGTTCCTGGAAAAGGAGAAAAAATCGAACACCAAGGATAATCTGCCTTAATTTTAATATTCAACTCTACCGTTGAGAAGGCATCTTCCAGTGTCTCATCTGGTAAACCTAAAATATTATAGGTTCTGAAAGTAATTCCCGCTTCATGTAACAGTTCCGCAGCGGTCACAATTTGATCATCATCCAATTGCTTTTTTAAGACTTGATTCCTTAAATCTTCGTTCCCAGACTCAACTCCAAAGAACACTGACTTACAGCCCGCTGCAGCCAAATTAAAAGCGTAGTCTTTATCCGCTGCTACTAAATCTGCTCTTACCAAACAAATGAATTCCAGCCCAACTTTCTCTTTATAAATTTCGAGAAAATCATAAAGCCAATTCCGTTTCATTCCAAAAACATCATCAGCAAAATAAATTACTTCAGTATTAGTTTCTTCTCTCAGTCGGATACATTCTTCAATTACTTCATTAATTTCTCGAATCCTAACATACTTCCCTTTCCCTTCGTATAATTCTCGCATGGCATCTTCAAAGCAAAAAGAACAATGAAAGGGACAACCCCTTGAGGTAATAATGTTTCGCACTTTACCGCTTCCTTTATTGATTAAGTCAGCATATAAGTCTCGATCAGGAATCGGATAATCATCCAATCTATCTGCTAAGTCTCTAAGCGGATTGTGTTGTTCTTTTCTGTCTTTTACATAAGAAAGATTCGGCACATGTCTAAAATCTTTCTTTTCATCTTGTAAATTCATGATTTCAAGAATAGACTCCTCTCCCTCTCCTCGAATCATGAAATCTACCCCTTCTTCTAAAACAAATTTTTGAAAAAAGGTTGGATGTGCTCCTCCAAATATGGTAATTAATTCAAATTGCTTCTTTAGTTCTTTTGCAATTTTCAACGCCCAAGAATGACTGCCACTCATAATTGAAAATCCAACAAAATCTGGTTGAAACTCTTTAATTTTTTCTTCAAACTTTTTTGTACTATGCCCAATTAAAAGTTCACATTTATGCCCATGTGATTTAAGCATAGCTGATAAATACATTGGACCAACAAACTCATAGTCCATATTTTGAAGAAAGAGAATTTTAGCCATTCAATTTTGAATTGATCGTTTTTGTAAACTTAATAAGAATATAAAAAGCCCCATTAGCCCCAACAAACGGGGAAAGTGAATAATTACATTGATGGTTTGACTAAAAGAAACGTTTGGAATGTGGTGTGCCATAACATTACTGATTAATATAATAAATAACATCACAATGAAAGTTTCTTGGTTAAACTCTCCGCTTTTTCTTAAAAAGAATACTACAGTTATAAAAGCCGGCAGCAGAAGTAATAGATGATAAGTTGCACTAGCAGGAATAAGTAAGGCGGCGCCAATGACAATCCCTCCGTAAGAAAACAGATTTGTTTTTTCAGTACTTCTTAAAAACATTTTCACCGAAGAGTAACTGATTAATGCCGCAAAGAGGGTTTTTAATGCCGTTTTTAGCAAAGGAAAATCAACCAAAACATTCGTATTCCATTGCGCATCATAAATGAATAAGTTGGCCAATAATGCATCAATAGATTGAAAATTAAAGGAGAATTGTCCTTGACCTGAAATATCGCCATTGACATGCTGAAAAAGCTCATTTGCAAAGGTGGAATAAACTGTCATATCGTTGGTGAATATTGGTACGAAAACGCAGGCTAAAACTGCTATAAAAAGTCCCCACAATAACTTTTTGTTAACCTTGGGGAACGCGTAAATTAAATACACAATGGGGAAATATTTTAACACTGCTAGAAATCCTAACACAACACCCGCAACAGAATTCTTATTCTTTTTAATGGCTGTTAATACCACAAAAATCAACGAGCATATTAACAAATAACTTTGTCCCAGCCTAACATTTGAAGCAATTGGGGTAAGAAACAAACTCAATAAAACACCAACTTCCCAATACTTATATAGAGTAAAGTTTTTTAATTGAAATACTAGCACTACTAAAAGCAAGAGGTTCACAGCAAGGACCACTCTTTTGGCTTGCAAAGCAGAAAATACCGTTAGCGGTAAATACAAATAGGCGGTTATTGGTGGAAATGGTGCAAATTTAGCTCCTTCTGTCAGCCCAACCTCAGCTGCCTTTTCGTTGAACCAACCGTTGTTGTAATATTTTGAAATTGGTTCTCCTTTTGTAAGCAAAACAGCAGAAGTGTAATAGTTTGAAAAATCGCTTCGTTGGTCTTCCCAAGCCGGTAAAACCCCTTTCATCCAAACAAACAACAGAGCTCCTGTAAACCACAGGCTAAGCAATATTTTTTTGTGTTGTTTTAGCTTATTCAATTTCTTATTTTACGATATGATACGCTTCTCTAATGTGCATTTTAAACTCTGTCCAATTCTTAATAGCAAAAAGTCTTTTTAGAATATATTTTGGTCTCAAATAAAAAGACAAATTGACCTTGGTTTTGATTTGTTGCAATTCTTCTCTAGATAATTTTCCTGTTCCCATTGTCACCTCATCACCCGATTGATCCATCACTTTTACAGAATCGTCAATAATGCCTTGCTCAATAGCCTGCTCCCTGAAGGATGTATTGGCCCGCGGAACTGCGACGTTAAAAGAGGCGTAATCTGCATTTATCTCTTTTGCAAACGCCAGTGTTTCCAAAATAGATTCCCTGCTTTGTCCTGGAACGCCAATTAAAAAAGTACCCAATCGTTTAATGCCTGCTCTTGCAGTAAACGAAAAAGTTTCTCTTATCTGATCTAAGGTATAATTCTTCTTGTACTTTTTCAAATACCTTTCATCAGCAAATTCTACTCCAAACATTATCAAATTACAGCCTGCTTTTTTCATTAAATCTATTTCGTTTTTTCCAAGCACATCTACTCTTGAAAAACACATCCAAGAAAGTCCAAATTTGCTTTCAACCATCCAATCTAAAACCTGTTTAGTAATTGCTTTCGATTGAAAAAAAGTTTGATCAGAAAAATAAATATATTTATAATTCAGTCGCTTTAGTTCTATTAACTCATCAATTATACTTTCTGCAGAACGAGTAATGTAAGGCATAGTAGACATAATACAAAAAGTACATGGGTAAGGGCAAGCGTAGTTTGTTAATACAGTTGCCATAGGCATCGCATTAGCAAATGGCATTCTATAATTCCCTTTTAAAAACAACTCATGATGGGGAACGTTTAAGTCCAATTTAGATTCTTTTTTGTCTGACTTTGAGACTTTCTTATTTTCAATTCTATAAACTATTCCCGACGCTTCATCTAAATTATTTTCAATCCATTTTTTGGAGCCGTCATTAAAAAAATTTGTAATAATAGCATCTAGCCATGTATATTGCTTAAACAATTCTTCATGATTTTCAAGCAGAGCATCCCCACTTGCCAATACCTTCACATTCGGGATTAACTTTTTAATTCTATTAAAAAAATCAATGTCCTCATCAAGAGAGACTGCGCCTACCATTCCAATAATAACCTCAGGAACAAATGATTTAATTTTATCCAAAGCTTTTTCAATAGAAAATTTTGCAGCAATACAATCTATTACTAAAAGTTCATACTCGCTTTTATTAAAAAAGCTTGTTTGAATTAATAAATCAACTGGTTGTGGAAGGTAATAAGCTTTAGATACTTTCGAGCAATAATAGTCTCGAATATAAATTTTCTTCCCCGGGGGGTTTAAAAACAGAACCTTCTTTTTAACTAACATTTCCCCTTGTTTTTAAAATTGACTTTGCAGCTTCAAAAACCATTGTTGAGCTTAAATTTTGAAGACAGTCTATTCTATTTGAACATGCTTTTGCAACTTTAGACTTTGGGTGAATAAAGCATGGAGAGCACTCTAATTTTAGAGTTACATTTTTCATATTGTCTGACTCTGGATAGCCTACCAGCAATGGAGATGTTGGGCCCCAAATTGCTACTGTTGGCACCTGAAAATAGCTTGCTAAATGTAACGGCCCTGAGTCGTTTGTTATTAATAGTTTGCTCTCTTTCAATTCTGTGACAAGTTCCGATAGGGTTTGTTTTCCAACCTTATTTTCAACTGAAATTTTTTCCTTTTTTAGTAAAACATCCAATTCCCTTGTATATTTCTCTTCTTGCTTCATTCCTGTCAAAACAAATGTAGTAGCTGGGTACCCTACACTTAACTCCTTAATTAATTCAGCATACTTTAAAATTGGGTATTTCCGTTGGGGCAAATACTCTCCTGCATTGCAATTGATAATAATTTTATTTTTATAATAGTTAAATGGTGTTATTTCTTTATTGATCTTTTTTATTTCAAATATCTCTTCAATCACTTCCAAAGCGGGTTTATCAATAATACTTATAAAGTTTTGGTTCCTATTTGTTATACTGTTTCCTTGAATCACAAAGGAAGAGCAAGATTTTCCAATAGAACATATCAATCGAAAAATTCCTGATAAATTAGATGTTCGTTCAAGGTCTATTATCCTTATATTTTTCATTTTCCATACTGCAAATATTATTTTAGCTGTGTCTATAATTATAAAAAAAGGGTTTGAGCTGCGAATGTAATGTGCTTTAATTTTCAAAAGCTCGCAAACATTTTTATTCTTAAATAAAGTAATAAGTTCAAATTTATAATTCTTTTCATTCGATTGTTTTAAAACATTTGCCACTCTAACAATACTCCCCATTCCAAAAAGTTTGATCGCTATTGTTTTTTGACCCTTATAAAATGATTTCGAAAACGAATATGGCAAAAGAAAAGAAAGAGCTAAGTATACTGGAGTAAAAAGTCGATCTATAAAAATAAGCCTAGAAACTCTAACTGCCATTTGCCTAATTATATCATACCCCACAAGTATCTAAAAAGAATTAGTTTGTTCTATAACTGTCTCTTATACACATCTCCGAGCCCACGAGACAGGCAGAAATCTC
>CAJXRL010000035.1 GCA_913059105.1 uncultured Flavobacteriales bacterium | reverse complement strand
ACGAGATTTCTGCCTGTCTCGTGGGCTCGGAGATGTGTATAAGAGACAGCGTCTATCTCAATCGTGAATTGAGAGTTGAAAGGGTTAGGGTAAACGGAAACTGCATGTTCAAAAGACTCTTGTTCTTCTATGCCAATAAAGCTACCATTCAACACCCTTAAGTTGAAACCTGCAGACTTAAGGATATTTCCGTTAGAGTCTAAGCCGACAGAATCGCAATAAGTAGAAGTGCAATTTTGAACAGTATCATAAACTGTTAAGCAAATATTGTATGCTCTATTTTGAGCATATTGATGAGTCGGAAGTCGATTAGTGGAACTGTTGCCATCTCCAAAGTCCCAATAGTATTCGTGAGTATTATCAGAGGATGATATGTTTACAAGAAATAGGATATTTCTTTGGTTGGTGTCAATAGCAATTTGAAATTTTGCCACACAAGATTGCGATACAGTCACCGCTATAGATTTGGTTGTGCTATCTGTGCAGTTTGTGCTATCGTTGAATACTATTAACGTAACGGAGTATGATCCACTGTTTGTGTAAATGTATTTAGGATTGGATTGAAGGGAACTATCTCCATCTCCAAAATAATAAATCAGTCGGGTATAATTTATGGCGGTTGTCACAAATTCTGTAGTATCTCCAAAAGTGTTGTAATTAAAATCAGCAACGCAAGGCGGAGGAATATTAATCGTAACCGTATCGGTAAAAATAGAGGTGCAATTGTTTTGATTGCTTACGGTTTGACGTACGGTATACGTTCCAGAAGTTAAGTAGTTGTGGGAAGGATTATCTATGGTGCTGCTATCTCCATCTCCAAATTCATAAAGAATGCTTGTAAAGTTTACTGCTTGATTAAAGAAGTCTACTTGATTTTGAGTGCTTCGATAATTAAAACCGGCTTGGCAAGCGTTGATGACAACTGTATCACATTTAAAATCGGAGCAAAGACCATTTGAAACGATTTGGCAAATAAGGTAAGTTCCGTTACTTGCATATACATGAGTAGGGTTTGGTGTTGATGTAATAAATCCATCACCAAAGTTGTACAACAAAGAATTATAATTACTTGCTCGATTTGTAATATCTACTGTTCGATTGTTAACGTTATAAGAGTAATCTGCACGGCATGGCAATGTAATATTGATCTGCACTGTGTCACAGAAAATTGAAGAGCAGTTATTGATAGAATCCGTTACGGTTTGGCAAACTATATAAGTTCCACTTTGGGCATAAACATGAACTGGATCACTCTGGTTGGAAATGGTACTATCTCCAAAATTGTAGGTGGTAAGTAGCAATGAGTCAGCTAAATTTTGAATAAATATGCTATCATTATTTATTCGATAAGAAAAGTTAGCTACGCATTGCACGTTTGGTTGAATGGAGATGGTATCAAATGACTGAGCAGTGCAATTACTTATAGAATCATATATGCTCAAGCTAACAATATAGTTTCCACTTTGAGCATAAGTATGCAAAGGATTTTGATTATTGCTGTTCATTCCGTCGCCGAATGACCAGTAATAATTTATTTGATTGGTTGCAAACGAGGAATCGAAAAACTGAACAGATAAACCGTTGCTAACGGAATAAAAATTTGAGAAACAACTAGGTTGATTATTCTGAACAACAACGTTGTAGCAAATACTATCGGTGCAGAGAGAATCACTAATAGTAAGGCATACCGAATAAACTCCGCTTCTATTGTACGTATGAATTGGATTTAATGAAGTGGAGAAACTTCCATCACCAAAATCCCAATTGTGATTTATTGAAAAGATGGGAGAATTAAAAGAAGAGTCTTGGAATTGAACAGATAATCCTGTGCTACTATAATTAAAACCTGCCTGGCAGATTTGGGCCTGAACGCTTAGCAAACTCAATAAACTTAAAACAAGAATAAGTAATGATTTCTTCATGCTTTAAAGACGACTATTTTATAGATAAGGTTGGGTAAACAAAGAAAGACGCTAACCTATACAGGTAGCGCCTTTCTAAACCATTTAATTAAACTAAATTACCAAAAGCCTATTGCTTAATAAACTTTTTAATTTCTTGCGAAGAACCATTGTTCAACACCATGAAATACAGTCCACTTTCTAGTGAGGCGATTTCAAAGTTTTTAATCATTCCTGGATTTTGATTTATTTGCTCCATTACAATTCTACCGGAAATATCCATCATTCTTATATTAAGACTACTTTGTACAGAAGTCAAATCTAAAGAGATTTGATTTGTTGCTGGGTTAGGGTAAAGGTTAACGCTATTTAAATCGTTTACTTCAGTTAATCCTACAGATGTTGGGTTAACAACTCTTATTCCAAAACCAGTTTTTAAGTTTCCTAAAGAATCCATTCCTACAGTATCGCAGTAGGTAGAAGTACAATTTAAGATTGAATCTGTTATTGTCAAACAAACAACATAAGAACCAAAACTTTGGTACTGGTGAATTGGAGTTCTTCCAGATCCTGTAATTCCATCACCGAAATCCCAAGTGTAAAAATGAGATCCAAAATTGCTAGATGTATTGTAAAGTACAACTCCGAAAGCAACAGAAGAATCTTTTACTTTCGTAAATGATGCATTACAAGAGTTAGCAGTTCCAATTTGCACAGCTATACTATCGCTATAAGTTGATGAGCAATTTGTTAGTGAGTCAAAGTAGTTTAACGTTACAGTATACACTCCCGACATTAAGTAAGTATGTGTTGGGTGAATTGCATTGCTGAAACTTCCGTCTCCAAAGTTCCAACTTAAGTTAATTAGTGCTGCATTCAATGGGCTTGATTGGTTTGTAAAACTTACACTTCCATTACTTCCAGCGCTGCTAGTGAAATATGAATTACAATTGTTTACATAAACTGTATCATAATATGTACAAGTTACCGCACGAGAATCTGTAACAGTTAAAGTTACTCCATAAGCACCAGTAGTGCTGTAATTGTGAGATGGGTTTTGTAGTGAAGATGTCATTGATGCGTCACCAAAATTCCAGCTGTATGTAAATGGTGCAGTACCTCCTGTAATAGTAGAAGTAAAACTAACAGTATTGTTAGGGGTTACAGTATAGCTGTATGTCAAATTACAAGGTGTTGGAATTGTATTTCCAGTTACAGTTATAGATTTACAAATTGTATCAAAACATGTTTGTAAACTATCGTAAATTGTTAAACAAGCAGTATATGTTCCTGCCGAAGCATAAGTGTGTACCGGGTTCGTTCCAGAACCAATACTGTTATCACCAAAGTTCCAATCGTGAAAAATGAAAGAGTTTGGAGAGGAAAAAGACGAGTCTTGGAAATTAACGGTTAAACCGTTTGTGGTGAACTGAAAATCAGCTCCACACTGAGCATTCGATTGAAAAGCACCCAGAATAAAAACGGATACAAGTAATAAGTAGATTTTTTTCATAATAACTATTTTAAGTTTGTTTGGTATAATACGCCTACAAAAATAAGATAGTTGGGTGAAACGATAAATTTTTATGCGAAAGCCTTATTTTCAGCACCTTGCATTTTATTAACCAGGCCAATGGCAGTTTTCATAATCCCTTTAACGTCGTAACCGCATTCAGCATAAAGCTGATCTTGTGAACCGTGTTCAATTATCGTATCAGGAATTCCTAAACGAGTAAGCTTTGCAACATAACCATGATCTGCCATGAACTCTAGTATAGCGCTTCCCATCCCGCCTGTGATACAACCATCTTCCAAAGTAATAACCTTGTCAAATTTGCTAAATACTTCGTGCAATAGCATCTCATCCAATGGTTTTGCAAACCGCATATCATAAACTGCAGCACTTACTTTGTGCTCAGATTCAAGTTTACTAGCTGCTTCAATTGCGTAATTTCCAATGTGACCAATACTTAATATCGCTACGTCAGAACCGCTAGCCACTTTCCTGCCGGTTCCAATTTTGATTTTTTTGAAAGGTGTTTTCCAAACAGGCATTACTCCTTGACCTCTGGGATATCGAATGACAAACGCTCCATTATCTTCAGCTTGTGAAGTGTACATTAAGTTCCGAAGTTCTTCCTCGTTCATCGGTGAAGAAACGATAAGATTTGGAATGCAACGCATAAAAGCTATGTCGTATGCACCATGGTGAGTAGGTCCATCAGCTCCGGCAAAACCAGCCCTATCTAAGCAAAATACGACAGGTAACTTCTGGATAGCAACATCATGAATAACTTGGTCATAAGCCCGCTGCATAAACGAACTGTATATGTTACAAAAGGGGATAATTCCAGTAGTTGCTAAACCTGCAGCGAATGTAACAGCATGTTGTTCAGCAATTCCTACGTCAAAAGCTCTGTCTGGCATTGCTTTCATCATTATATTTAACGAACTTCCTGAAGGCATTGCAGGAGTTATACCAACAATTTTTTCATTCTTTTCGGCTAACTCAACAATGGTATGGCCAAATACGTCTTGGTACTTTGGTGGTTGAGGACTGTCCGGAGTAACCTTGATAATCTCTCCGGTTTCTTTATTAAAAATTCCTGGAGCATGCCACTTTGTTTGATCTTTTTCTGCTAATTCATAACCTTTCCCTTTTGTAGTTAAGATGTGCAAAATTTTTGGACCAGGAATTTTCTTTAAATCATTTAAGACTTCTACCATGTGGGTAACATCATGACCATCAATAGGGCCAAAATATCTAAAATTCAACGATTCAAATAAGTTGCTTTGCTTCAGCATAGCTGACTTAATTCCACTTTCTATTTTTTGTACAATGGCTTGAGCATTTGGGCCAAATTTGGAAACTTTGCCCAATAAACTCCAAACTTCATCCTTTACCTTGTTATAGGTAGGGGAAGTAGTTATGTCAGTTAAATATTCTTTTAGCGCTCCAACATTTGGGTCAATTGACATGCAATTGTCGTTCAGTACCACGATCATATTAGAGTCTTCAACGCCACCATGGTTAAGTCCTTCGAAAGCTAAGCCAGCAGTCATTGCTCCATCTCCAATTACAGCGATATGCTGTCTTTCATTTTTACCTTGCAATCGAGAGCCAACGGACATTCCTAGCGCCCCAGAAATTGAAGTTGAACTGTGTCCTACTCCAAAAGTATCGTATTCGCTTTCACTTCTTTTTGGAAAGCCACTGATGCCTTTGTACTTTCTGTTTGTATGAAAAATCTCTCGCCTTCCTGTTAGAATTTTGTGCCCATATGCTTGGTGTCCTACATCCCAAACAATCTGATCATCAGGGGTGTTGAAGGCGTAATGAAGTGCGACAGTCAATTCTACAACACCCAAACTTGCTCCAAAATGACCGCCTTTAACTGAAACAACATCTACGATGAAGTCTCTTAGCTCTTTCGATAATTGAGGTAAATCAGAAGTTTCTAATTTGTCTCGTAAGTCTTGAGGGAACTCAATTTGAGAGAGAAGTTTTCCAGCTTTAAAATCCATAATGGAGGTGTTTGAGAGTGAAACAAAGATAGGTTAAATAAGTTTTTTTAAAAGAACTTTTTCTCAAACGGAAAGCAAGGCAAAAAGTGTGTGGAATTTTGTTTTTTATGAATTATTATGGAATGATTTAAATGAATAATTAGGATACAATTATGCTTAACAGCATCCACTTGATGGCTCGCAGGCATTTGAAATTTCAGAAAATTTTACTTTCGGTTTTTCATGGGCTGTTCCTTGCTTCTCGGCATAAACAGTGACGCTGAATATTCCTGTTGCCCCTTTATTGAAGGCTTTGACTTCGTCGTTAGAAAGATACTTACTAAGAATGTCATCTGGTATATTAATTGGTTTTTCTTTTTGGATTTGAATATTTTGAAAACCTTGATCCGCTATTAATTGCAGGTACTCTGATTTCTGAATTGCTCCTGCAACACACCCTGCATACATTTCAGCGTCATTTTTTAAAGCGCTAGGAAGTTCGCCCATCAAAACAATGTCTGAAATACTGAAATGTCCACCTGGCTTTAAAACTCGAATTATTTCTGCTATCACTTTTTCCTTGTTGGGAACAAGGTTTAACACACAATTGCTAACCACTACGTCCGCCATATTATCATTCGCAGGCATAGCATCAATGTCCCCTTCTCTGAATTCGACATTGTTATAGCCTAATTTGTCCGCATTGATTCGTGCTTTTTGCACCATAATTGGAGTGAAGTCAATGCCAATTACTTTTCCCTCAGGGCCTGTTTCATGTCTTGCAACAAAACAGTCATTTCCTGCTCCGGAACCTAAGTCTATAACGGTATCTTTTTCCTTGATTTTTGCGAATTGCGTTGGAAGTCCGCAACCTAAACCCAAGTCTGCGTCAACAACGTAACCTTTGGTTTCAGAATAATCATCCATCATAATGTTATAGACCTTATTGGTAGGTGTAGTAGCACCACAGCATGAAGATGCGTTGTCAACTTTGTCTTGTTCCGCTATTATTGCATAACGTTCTTTTACTATGTTTTTTAATTCTTGCTCTGTATTCATATCGATCGTATTTTATGATTGTATGCTGATTTAACAGCAGGTTGCTTTTTTTATAATGTCTTGATTGAGAAACGGCGATAAAATATCTTTCATTTGAGCCCAATTCTCTTTGTTAATGCAGTAACAAACGCTTGTTCCTTCAATATTTCCTTTTATTAAACCCAACTGTTTTAATTCCTTAAGGTGTTGAGAAATGGTTGGTTGCGCAAGTCCAATCTCATTTACCAAGTCGCCGCAAACACAAGTGTCAATGTTGAATAAGTGTTGCAAAATTGCAACTCTAGCTGGGTGTGCAAAAGCCTTGGCGAAGGTTGAAATTTCGTTTTGCTGATCTGTAAATATTTCCGATTTTGTTAATCCCACGTTTAGTTAATTTGTTCATTGCAATATTACGATTAATATCGACATTAATTAGAAAAGACCACAAGAATTAATTCTTGTGGCCTTTTCAATAGTTAGTTTAAATAGAACTTAATATGCTCTTTCGTTTCTTCCTTCAAAGTAATAAATGAAACTTTTGTTCACCACTTTCATCCCTCCGGGAGTAGGGTAGTCGCCAGTGAAATACCAGTCTCCTTTATGGTTTGGTATCGCTTTGTGTAAGCCTTCAATAGTTTGGTAAATAATTTGAACTTCAGCATTAATGCCTTTTGGCGTTAACATTTCAGAAATTTTAATTGAAATTTCTTCTGCGGTAAAAGGTTCGTAAATCTCCTTCACATAATTGCGAATTTGAGTTTTAGGTAAATCTTCTTGCGCCTTACATTTCTTATACACTTCTTTAATGATTTTCTCTTGTCCTGTGTCTTTCAACAATTCTATTGTTGCAGAAAAGGCAATAAAATCTCCCAATTTTGCCATATCAATTCCATAACAATCCGGGTATCTAATTTGTGGTGCAGAAGAAGCGATAATTATTTTCTTTGGCCCTAAACGATCCAGAATTCGAAGAATACTTTGTTTTAAGGTAGTTCCTCTTACAATGGAATCGTCAATTACCACTAGGTTGTCTACTCCTCTGTTTACAGTTCCGTATGTTATGTCATATATATGCGTAACCAAATCGTCTCTAGCTTCATCTTGGGTAATAAAAGTTCTCAGCTTTGCATCCTTAATGGCAATTTTTTCAACTCTTGCACGAATGTCCAAGATATCATCCAGTTTCTCTTGAGTGATTTCCTTTAATTCAAGAATCTTCTTCTTTTTAACCACATTCAAATAGCTTTCAATGCCATGCACCATGCCGTAATATGAAGTCTCTGCAGTGTTGGGTATAAATGAGAAAACCGAATTTTTTACGTCATTATCAATCCCTTTTAATATTTCAGGAACAATAGAGCGACCCAGTTCTTTTCTTTCTTCATAAATGTCTTGGTCACTTCCTCTAGAGAAATAAATTCTTTCAAAAGAGCAGGCTTTTTTTTCTAAGGGCTCTTTGATTTGTTTGAATCTTACTTCTCCGTTTTTCTTAATAATGATAGCTTGTCCTGGCTCTAATTCGTGAATAGATTCTACAGGCACGTTAAAGGCAGTTTGTATGGCAGGTCGCTCAGAAGTAACTACGACAACTTCATCATTCTCAAAGTAAAAAGCTGGACGAATACCTGAAGGATCCCTTAAGACAAATGCATCGCCGTGGCCAATCATTCCAGCCATGGTGTATCCACCGTCCCAGTCGGTAGATGCATTTTTTAATATTTTGTGAACCTTCAAGTTCTTGGCAATAAGACCTGAGATTTCTTTCTTAGCATAGCCCAATTGCTTGTATTTTCTATACAATTTTTGGTTTTCCATATCTAGGAAATGGCCAATTTTTTCTAATACCGTTACGGTATCAGATTGTTCTTTTGGATGCTGACCTAAGTCAACCAATAAATCGAAGAGTTCATCAACATTGGTTAAGTTGAAATTACCTGCAACGACTAAGTTTCTGGTCATCCAGTTGTTTTGGCGTAAAAACGGATGGCAATTCTCAATGCTATTTCTTCCAAACGTGCCGTAACGTAAGTGGCCTAATAAAACTTCACCTGTGAAACCGACATTCTTTTTCAAGTAGTCAACATCTTTTAGCAACTCGGGATCTTCTTTTTGAACTTCCGCTAACCGGCCGTTTATTTTTTCAAAAATTTCTTTAATGGGCTGGTTACTGTTCGATCTTATTCTACTGATGTAGCGATCGCCAGGAGCCATGTCTAATTTAATGTTAGCTACACCTGCACCATCTTGTCCTCGGTTGTGTTGTTTCTCCATTAATAAGTACAGCATGTTTAACCCGTAAGCTGCTGTGCCATATTTTTCAATGTAGTATTCTAAGGGTTTCTTTAAGCGAATTAATGCGATTCCGCATTCATGTTTTATTTGATCGCTCATGTGGTTGTAGAGGATAAAAAGGTGACAAAAAATTGAGCAGTAAAGGTAAAAATACTTTTCGGTCTATTGGCGCACAGAAATGACACTTATCAATTATTACTGCTTTATAATCCAAATAATCTCTTTGTCCCAATTTTGTCGAATTCCAATAGCTTCATTGTAAATAATCACTCTTTCAGCTTGTCTTTTTTCGTAGTAATTACCGGTATCCCATTTCCGGTTTTTATTATCATCAGCAATTAGTTTTAACCCGTAGTTAGCAGGGGCTAAATTTTTAAAGGTATAAAGCGAGTCTTTTGTGAAATACTCCTTCAAAACTTTTCCTTTTGCATCAGTCAACTGTACAATCAAATTTTTGGCATTCATATTTTTCACCTTTACCATTAAATTACCAAAGTCTTCTGCCGTATTAAAGTATAATGCACCCGAAATACTGTCATTTTTGATTCCATAAAGGTCTTCAAATGCTCCAGGTAGTATTTGCACTATTATATTTCCCTCTGGAGCATTATTTATTTTTAACAGGGCTCTTTTAATGTTAGAAGTATCAAAGTCTATTGAAAAGTCTATAACATTTGAGTCTGCATCTGATATTTTTACAAATTCCTTCTTAATTCCTTTTAAAGGACGGTTAAAAATCATAGAAATGGGCTCAAAGAAGTTTTGTTTTCCATTTAAGTCTGCAATCAATTTGAGCTTTGCGCTATCTTGTAAAGCTCTAGGTGTGAATTTTATTGTGTCCGTAAAATTTGGAAGAGCAAGACTCAACTTAAGTTTTGCAGAAGTAGCACTCTGATGCCAAATTCTTACTATATTTCCTTCATATTCTACATGCTCAATGAAGTTGTTGATAATTGTGTCTATAAGATTGCATTCAACATCGACAGGTTTTGATTTGAAGGTTATCTCCAAATGATTCTCGAATACTTCTTGTTTCTCAATAAATTGTTTCTTGTCTGTTAATACAAAACTGAATAATTTGATTTTGCTTGAGTCATCTTCTGGGTTAATGTAATTCATCAGAAATCCGATTTTTTCATCGGGTCTATCATAAATGTAATTGTCATTTTTATCTACCAATGAAAACAGCTTATATTCCCCTTTTGCTAGGTTAGTAAATGTAAAGTCCCCTTCATCGTTTGTTCTACTTACGAATGAAGGCAACTGCTTACTTACAGCAGAATCTTCAGAACTCGAAGGGTACAGTAAAAGAACCGCCTCTTCTTCTGCAGTTAAATTAAAGGCATCAACTACCTTTCCTGAGAAAGACAAAGAATCAATTACAGTACCTGTTGAAAAAACATATTGAAAGTTCGTTAGCGAATTTCCTTCATTTAAATCGACGATAGAGTTTCCAAAATTAAAAACGTAGGTAGTGTTTTCTTTTAATGTGTCTTTTATAGTAAAGAGGAGTTTTTTTCCTTTTGTTCTGCTTTGTAAAGAATATTTTAAAGGTGGCGAGACAATTAATTGCTCTTTCAAGTCTTTCAACACGACATATTCGTCAAATTCGAGTGTAAAACTGTTGGAGTTAAAACTCAATGACTGATTTTCTGGTACTAAAGATAAAATTTCTGGGGGAGTTATATCTTTCAGCCCACCAGTTGGCGCGACAACCTGAGCGCACGCAAATAGTAACGCAAGGCAGTAAATAATGCCAACATATTTTATCGTTCTCACCACTTAGTTGCTATTAAAATTGCTAATTGTTCCAAGTATTTTTGGTCTATTTTGTCAAAATCATCTAATTGATTGCTGTCTGCATCTAGTACTGCAACAACCTTTCCATTCTTTAGTATTGGAACAACAATTTCAGATTTTGAAGTACTATTGCAAAAAATATGACCTGGAAATTCATCTACATTTGGCACAACAATGGTTTTTGCTGTTTCAAAACTAGTTCCACAAACCCCTTTTCCAAGTTTTATCCGTGAACAAGCAACTGGACCTTGAAAAGGACCAAGTACTAGTTCATCAGTTTTCCATTCATAAAATCCAATCCATAAAAAGTCAAAAGTTTCTTTCAGCACCGCTGCAATGTTGGCTAGGTTGGCTGTCCGATCTGATTCTGGTTCTATCAATGCTTTAATTTGCGGCAAAACTTGAAGATATTTTGCTACTCTTGGAGCATTTTTATCAATGAAAATGGATTCTGGCATAGGGCGTAAAAATACCTAATAAGTAGCCGAAATAGTTAGTAAACTTAATTTCACTCCTTCAATTTTTTGAAGAACATTGGCACAAGCTTCTAAAGTGGAACCTGTCGTTACTACATCGTCGATTAAAAGAATGTGTTTCCCTTTGAGTTGACTGGTATTCAATAATGTAAAAGTATTGGATACATTTTCAAAACGTTCAAACCTCCCTTTTCTTGTTTGACTTGCTGTGTTTAACTCTTTCTTAATTGATTTTAAATTGACTGGAATTTCTGTTATATTTTGAATTCCTTCCGCAATGTAATGACTTTGATTGTAGCCTCTTTTTTTCTTTTTTTTAGCATGAATAGGCACAGGAACAATTACATCTATATCATTGAAAAAGTTACTTGTCCCAATTTCTAGCGCCGCTAATTCTCCTAAAGTAATTCCTACCTCTTTTATGCCTTTATATTTTAAAGCATACAATAGTTTTTGAACCTTACCGTTTTTTTCAAACTTTGTAAAGGCTGTTGCTTTTTCGAAATTGACTCTGCCCCAAAAAAGCTGCTGTATGGGGTTGTTTTCAAATTCTCTAATACTTAAGAAAGCTAATTCAGCGCGGCAAGAAATGCAGACATTACTCATCCCTCCACTAATTGCTTCTCCGCAAGCATAGCAAATTTTGGGATAAATAAGATTGAATAACGCCTTGAGCATCCATTAAATTTACCATTATATTTGTATCCTATGTCAGAAAACACACCAAATCAACAAGCCGGTTCGGCTAACAAAATCAATAAAGTGTTAGTAGCCTTAGTCATCCTATTGTCTTTGGCATTTGGAATTACGCTTTGGCAATTTTTCGATTTACGAAAAACAGCGGCGCAAAAGGGCTCGGAAATAGAGATAATGGCTGATGAAAGGGGAGAATTACAAAACGAACTGGAGCAGATGCTAAATGAGTTGGACACCATGGAAACAACAAATGATTCCATGAAAGTAGAACTTTCGAATCGTAAGGATGAGATAGAGGGACTTTTGGCAAAAGTGAAGGATAAGGATTTTGCCATTTACAAGTTAAGGAAAGAAACAACTACATTACGAACCATCATGCAAGGTTATGTGGTGGTTATTGATTCTATAAATACTTTAAATGTAGGGCTGAGAAGCGAGAATGCCGAAGTTAGGAGCACTTTAAAAGTAGAACGAAGTAAAGCTAGGCGGTTGCAACAAACCAATGAGAACTTGTCCAGTAAAGTTGCCTTAGCGAGTCGACTTGATGTTTCGGAAGTTCGAGTTTTTGGAGTAAACGTAAAAAGAGACATGACTGGTAAGGAAACAGATCGAGCTCGTAGAACGGACAAAATTCGCGTCTGTTTTAAGCTTAATGAAAACAAGGTGGCGAAGATTGGTAAAAAGCCTCTTTACTTGAGAGTTATTGCTCCTGACGGAACTATTTTAACTGCTGAGAATGTGGATGATAGTCGTTTTGAATTCAATGGAGGGAAGGGGTATTATTCAGGTAAAAAAGAGGTAAATTACAACCAATCAGAACAAGAGCTTTGTTTAGATTGGGTAAAACCTTCAACAAGCGATGTGGTTCTTCCCGGAACCTATCAATTGTATATCTATGCCGAAGACTACGAAATGTCAGCTGTTAGCTACGATTTGAAGTAGCTTGATCTGCAGCAATTTCATTCTTGTATTTTTCCAATTGCCCAAACTGAGCCATATGTATTAGATTAATGTCTTGTTGATATAGTTTATATGCTTTCCAGATTGGTGGATTTTTAGCAATAGTATCTAGAAAGGAATAAAAAGGAGAAATGTTATAACAATACAATGGTGGAAGCCAGCGATAACCTACACCAATAGACTCTCCAATATTCTGAACAGCATGCCAATAAAAGGGAGGATTCCACAAAACATCACCTGGTTTCAGGTGAACTTCATAACTATCGATGTATTCGTATAGAGCGAAGGGCGCTTCAAAATCTGCCTCAAAAGGATTAAATGGTTCATTGTTCTTTCTTAATGGAGCGCTTCTATACACGTTTTCTACCGGCAAAGGATCGACAATTGCGGTGTGAAAGGAATGATACAACCTCCATTTTTTTTCGCCCACAACTTGTGTAAAAAGATTGCATTGATTTGCGTTGTGTAAATTAGTTAGGGTCTTATCTCCTCCAATAAACACTTGAAAGGCTTCAAATACAGTTAGTTTATTTCTTCTCTCTCTTAACCATTTGTAATCGAAATCTAAGATGTGTTCTGGATGTTTTTCAAGTAACGGATAGAATCGATAATACTGATTACTCCCATTTTTAATTCCGTTAATGACATCTGCAAGAGTCATTCTTTGGTAAGGGGCTGTCATGTCGTGCTGATCTACAACAACAATTTCATCTTTACCGTATAAGTTCTTAAAATAGTCGAAACTCCAGTTTTTTACACAATCCCAATCTTTAGCTGCGGCGTCTAACACAACAGGAATTCCTTTTTTTACATAGTGATTTTTGAATTCTTCAATGGATAAGTTTGATCTGCGTTCAATAGGAAGAACTTTGCCTTTGCCTTCTTTTTTTAGAGTATGAAACAGTTTTTGATAAAATTTTCTGCGACTGTTTTCTGTGAGCTTGTGTCCTTTTTCTCGGCCTATTAAATGATCAAGAAGTTGATAATAACCGTATTTAATTTGTTGATTTCGACTAATTCGTTTTTTAATGGATTCCATATTTTAAATTATTTGGTTTCCTCTTTAAAATATTTTTTAAGTTGTCCAGATTCCGCCATCTGTACCAAATTGACATCTTTCTTGGAAAGTTTATGAGCTTTCCAAACAGGAGGATTTGTTACGAAGCAATCGAGTAAAGCATAGAGAGGCGCTGTGCTAAAGCAATATGCAGGCGGCAACCAACGATATCCAACACCAATAGAATTTCCATGATTTTTTACGGCATGCCAATAATAGGATGGATTCCAAAGAACATCTCCTGGTTTCAATACAGTTGAATAGCTGTCAAGGTATTCGTACAATTTATAAGGTCCTGAGAAATCTGGGTTAAAAGGGTCAAAAGGGCCTTTCTCGGTTTTATAAGGAGCTTCTCTATATACATTTCTAGCAGGTGCAGGATCGATAATTGCAGTGTCTTTATAGTGATAAAACCTCCATTCCTTTTCACCTTCTACTTGTGTAAATAAATTACACTGACTTGCATTATGAATGTTGGTGATAGTTTGATCTCCTCCCATAAAGACCTGAAAGGAATCTATCACACTAAAAGAAGTTCGTCTTTCTTGTAACCACTTATAATCAAAGTCAAGAATGTGTTCCGGATGTCTTTCTAGAAGTGGATAAAAGCGATAATACTTCCCAGTTCCTTTATGGATTCCGTCTATCAATTCGGCTAGCGTCATTTTTTGATAAGGGTCTGCAATATTGATTTGGTCTACCATGACAATTTCATCTTTGCCATGCAAGTCCTTAAAATAATCAAGCGTCCAATTCTTTGTGCTATCCCAATCTTTTGCAGCACCTTCTAAAACTACTGGTTTTCTTTTTGCAACATATTCCTTTTTAAACTCTTCCAAGCTTATGTTTGCTCTTCTTTCCAATGGAATAATTTTCCCCTTTCCTCTTGTCTCTAGTTGTTTACTAAGTTTTTTATAGAATTTTATCCGTCTGCTTGAGCTAAAACGAACACCTCTTTTTCGACCTGCAAAATGATCTAAGAACTGGAAACATCCATATTCTAGTCGCTGCACAAAGGAAAGAGATAGCCTAATTTCCAATGACGTAATTAATTTTCAACAATGAATTTCTTGACTGCTGTTCTATCACCTTTCACCAAATGAATAAAATAAATGCCATTGGCGAAATCTTCAATGTTGATTGCTGATTTTGAATAATGAGCACTAGGAGTAATTCCTGATTCTAACCTTCTTCCCATAGCGTCGTAAATAATCCATTCTGCATTGCTAAATCCTGAAGATTCGAATGTGAGTGAAGTTATTGCTGGGTTGGGGTAAACTGACACGTTTTGACCAAGATTTATTTCGTCTATACCCACTGTCGTTGGAATAGAGAAACTGTATTTAAATCCATCA
>CAJXRL010000034.1 GCA_913059105.1 uncultured Flavobacteriales bacterium | reverse complement strand
TCTCGTGGGCTCGGAGATGTGTATAAGAGACAGAACATACATGTCGTAATACAAAGGATTTTGTTCCGCTAAATAGCCGATTTTATTCTTTGTTTTTAAGGGTTCTTTGCTCACATTTAGTCCACAAACATCGGTCTCGCCTTGGTTAGAAGGAATAAAACCAGTAATGATTTTCATCATGGTAGACTTTCCCGCCCCATTAGGTCCCAGAAAACCAACAATTTCTCCTGGATTAACGCTGAAACTAACATTATCAAGAGCTTTTTGCTCTCCATAAAGTTTTGTTACATTTTTTACAACAATCGACATCTTTTTTCTCTTCTATAATGCAGCGCGAATTTACTAAATTTATAACCTGAAATATGGAAGAATTTAGAGGTTTGGTAGTAAAGTCAACAGGTAGCTGGTATGACTTAGAAAAGGAGAATGGTGAGCGACTTAATGCCCGTTTAAAAGGAAAATTCCGTTTGAAAGGGTTAAAAAGTACAAACCCAGTGGCAGTGGGTGATTGGGTGAAATTTCACATGGAAAGAGATGAAGGAGTAATTCATACCATTGAGGACAGAAAAAACTACATCATTCGACGTTCCATAAATCTATCAAAACAGATTCAAATAATTGCAGCTAATATTGATCAATTGTTCTTGGTAATCACCATAGATAGTCCACCAACAACTCTAGGGTTTATTGATCGATTTCTAGCAGGAGCTGAGGCATACAGGATACCGACAGTGTTGGTTTATAATAAAATTGATTTGTATGAAACGGAAGAACAGAAGGCGGAATTAAGAAAGTGGCAGTCGATTTATAAATTGGCAGGTTATGATCAAATTGAACTTTCCGCTGAACAGAAAATTGGAATAGATACGTTGAAGGACCTTATGAAGGATAAAACATCCATTTTTTCTGGTCATTCCGGAGTGGGAAAGAGCACGTTGGTAAATTCCTTGGATAAAAATTTCCAATTAAGAGTTAACGAAATATCTGATTATCATAAAACGGGAAAGCATACAACGACTTTTGCTGAATTGTTTAAGTTATCCTTTGGCGGAAGAATTATTGATACTCCTGGAATAAAAGGATTCGGGACAGTGGAGTTAGAAAACGAAGTGTTGTCGCATTATTTTCCAGAAATGAGAAGTAAAATGGGGGGCTGTAAGTTCAATAATTGCGTCCATATTAATGAGCCAAAATGTGCTGTAAAAGAAGCTTTAGAAAGAGGGGAGATTGCTTTGGAACGCTACGATAACTACTTGTCCATGTATTATGATGATGAAAAAGAACACCATAGAGCAAAAGGTGTAAGGGGGTAGTTATTTAATTGCGAATTATGAATTGTATAGAATCTGTCAGACTGAGCGACAGTCGAAGTCTAGATAGATTTTCAACATGTTTACATAAAAAATGAGAGTTATCATTCAAAGGGTTTCACAAGCTAATGTTACAGTTGATGATTCAATTGTTAGTGAGATTAGCGAAGGGTTACTTTTATTAGTTGGTATTGAAGACGCAGACACAAAAGAAGACATCGATTGGTTATGTCGGAAGATTTGCAAGATGCGCATTTTTGGAGACAAGAATGGGAATATGAATTTGTCGGTAGTGGATGTGAAAGGTGAAGTATTGGTAATTTCTCAATTTACCTTGCATGCGTCAACTAAAAAAGGCAATCGGCCTTCATTTGTAAAAGCAGCAAAACCTGATTTTGCAGAACAACAATACGAACAGTTTAAACAGATACTTTCAAGTTATTTGGGTGAAGAAGTTCAATCGGGTAAGTTTGGTGCAGACATGAAAGTAAGCCTCATAAACAATGGGCCTGTTACGATATTGCTAGATTCAAAAAACAAAGAATAATGACAATAGAGCAAGCACAAAAAGCAGTTGATGATTGGGTCAAACAATATGGAGTTCGGTATTTTAACGAGCTCACTAACATGGCTCAATTAACTGAAGAAGTTGGAGAGGTTGCTCGAATAATCGCTCGACGATACGGTGAACAATCGGAAAAAGAAAGTGATAAAGGAAAAGATTTGGGCGATGAGTTAGCTGATGTGCTTTTTGTTATCATTTGTTTAGCGAATCAAACTGGGGTTGACCTTCAGTTAGCTCTGCAAAAAAACCTAGAGAAAAAAACTGGTAGGGACTCTCGGAGACATATAGAGAACGAGAAGTTGAAATGAGACAGGGAAAAATTCTAAAAGACATAAAGAGCATAATAAATTGAAATAGATGATTAGTGATTCAAAAATTAAATTTGATAACCCTACAATTGAAATGAGTTCACTCCCCCAACTTGAGGATGTTGACTTTCAAAAATTAGAGAAAGACTATTTGTGGCTCCGGGTGACATTTATTAGTATACTCTTTTTAATAGTTGCTTGCAGTTCGCTGATTATAGGTGTATCATCTAACTTGGATTGGTGGCAACCTTTGATAATTGTAACCGTAATCTTTAGCTTAATATACATGGTCGAGTGGAAGGGCTTTAAAATAAAGGGATATGCGATAAGGCAATATGACGTTTCTTTTAAGTCTGGGTTACTGTTTTTTTCTATGACAAGCGTTCCATTCAATAGAGTTCAGCATACAGAAGTAAGTCAAAGCCCCTTAGCTCGTTTATTCGACTTAGGCGAAGTGAAAGTTTTTACAGCAGGGGGGGCGAGCAGTGATATAACTATATCTGGTCTTAAAGTAGAGGAAGCGCATCGCTTAAAAGATCATATAACTAAATTGAGCAGTAAGTATGCTTGATTTAAGTAAGCCCCAAAGACAATCTAAGGTTGGAATAGTTGTACTATTTTTTAAACACTTAAGGAAAGCAGTTAATTTTATATTCTATTTCTTTATCCTGAAATACAGCACAAATTCAGGCATGATATTTTTATGGGCAGCAATAGCTGCAATCGTAATTTTAACCTTGGTATATTCCATTCTTGTCTACCGGAAATTTTTATTTTACGTAGAAGACGATCAATTTGTAATTGATAAAGGCTTATTTAAAAGGGAAAAGATATCAGTGCCCTTTGAACGTATTCAATCAGTACATATTGATCAAAACATTATTCAACGGGCTTTGCAGGTAGTGGGCTTGAAAATTGATACGGCTGGATCTAGCACAAAGGAAATGGAAATAGCCGCTTTGCCAGATGCATATGCAAGGTCTATTCAAGAATTTTTAATAGATAAGAAGAACCTAGAGGATTCTGAAAATCAAATTGAAAATATTGAAAGTGAGTTTGAAGAAAGACCTAAACTATCAAGTAAACCAATGGTTGAGCTAAGCTTTCTTGATGTATTGAAAGTTGGGTTAACAGAAAATCACCTGAAAACAAGTTTTGCTTTGTTTGCCTTGATCAATGGATATTTTTGGCAAAATCAAGATTTTTTTTCAAACTTTTTTATAGATTATATTGAAGAAGGGCAGGAAGTGTGGATTAGTAAATGGCTTCTTATTTTGCCCTTATTGCTAATAACTTTACTGTTGATTTCGATAGTATCATCAGTTATTTTATCGGTTTTAAAATACTATGGACTGCAATTTATGGTAAGCTCTAAAGAGGTACAGAAGATATCTGGCTTATTAAAGAGAACGGAATATCAAATTCCTATTGATAAAATTCAATTTCTGAAGTATTCAAGCAACCCATTGAGGAAACTATTTGGACTCAAAACAGTAGTGATAAAGCAAGCGAGCAGCAAGGCTTCGAGCGATAAACAATCACTAATGATGCCGGGTTGTAAAGAATTTCAATTGGAAGCTATATTAAATGAACTTTTTCCTGAGCTTAAATTATCTTCTTTAATCACCTTTAAAGCAAATCCCTATTTAAAAGTTCAAATGGCACTACTTTTTGCAGTGTTGCCTTCAATTGTTATCGGATTATTGGGTTTTGTTGAGCCTGATTTTTTAATCCTTTCTATTCTTTGGCTACTTATAGGATTGCCTTTTTCATATCAATATGCCTCGAAAATGTATTTAGATTTAAATTCAGAAGCAATGTGTTTGCGCAAAGGCTGGCTTTTTCCTAAAACAGAGATATTGAAATATTATAAATTACAGAGCGTTGCTTTGCGACAAAATGTTTTTCAGAAGAGAAGGAATATTGCTCATCTGGACTTTTATACAGCAGCAGGAAGTTTGCGAATGTGGCAATTAGATGCTGAAATTGCTGTTGAACTTTATAATTACATGTTGTATAAAATAGAAAATTCAGATAAGAATTGGATGTAAATTGTATTGGAGTGAAAGCAATATAAAAGAAATCTAAATTATAGTGAATATAAGGTAGTTGATTGAAGAAAAAAGGTCGATTAAGGTGTCAGATGCTGAAGTGTTTAAGTGCCGTTCTGCGCAATGAATTGAAACTTCAGCTCAAGAATTAAACGAAACTCTTATTTGTCTCTTCAATAAATTTCCAAAATTCATCTTTCCCAATTTTGGTGGTCGAAGAAGTTAAAATTGACTGCGGCAAAACTTCCCAAGTTTTTAAAAGCTCTTTTTTGTAATGGGTTATGTTTTTATTTAAAACAGAACTAGAAAGCTTGTCAATTTTTGTAAAAATGATAATGAAAGGCATGCGGTTTGTGCCCATCCATTCCATAAACTCTAAGTCAATTTTTTGAGGGGGTAATCGACTGTCAATTAAGACAAAAGTACAAAGTAGATTCTCTCTTGTTTTTAAGAATTGATGGGTAAATTTTCTCCAAATATTTCTACTCTGCTTCGAGCTTTTAGCAAATCCAAACCCCGGTAAATCGACAAAATAGATTGCATCATTTATTGCAAAATGGTTAATTAATTGAGTCTTTCCAGGCGTTTGTGAGGTTTTTGCCAACTTACTATGGTCGCACACCATATTTATGAGGGAAGACTTTCCCACATTTGAACGACCAATAAACGCATATTCAGGTTTTGTTGGCGCCGGGCATTTACTGATGTCTGTATTGCTGATTAAAAATTCAGCTGAGTGAATGACCATGTATTTCAATTAATTAATGATACAATATAACAATACTTCAATAGTAAGTTTAAAAATAGTGAGCTAAATGTTTTGATCGGTTGGGTTTTTGTTTGAAATTATCAATTATCAATTATCAATTATCAATTATCAATTATCAATTATCAATTATCAATTAACCTTTCTATTTAGCCATTCATTCAAAATTTCATTGAATAACTTTGGGTGCTCCATCATGGCGGCATGGCCACATTTGTCAATCCAATGCAACTCAGAATCTTCTAAGTGTTTGTGAAATTCTTCAGCGACTTCCGGAGGGGTAATACTGTCATTTTTTCCCCATATTAGACAAGTAGGCATTTTGAATTTATCTAAATCATCCGCCATGTTGTGTCTTATTGCCGACTTAGCCATAGCTAAAATTCGCACTAATTTAGACCTGTCGTTTACAATTTTAAACACCTCGTCAACCAGTTCGTCAGTAGCTACGGTAGGATCATAAAAGGTAACCGCAATTTTCTGTCGTAAGTATTCTTTGTCTTCCCTTCTTGGAAAAGAACCTCCAAATGCATTTTCATACAAACCTGAACTACCAGTTAAAACCAAAGAATGAACTTTTTTTGGAACATCCAACGCACATACTAATGCAACATGACCGCCCAAAGAATTTCCTAATAAGGTAACGTTATTAAGCTTTTTATAGCTCATAAAGTCTTTAATGTAAGTTGCCATACCTCCAACAGAGGTTTTAAGTAATGGATTAGTATAGAGTGGCATAATTGGCACGAGGACTCTGTAGTTTTTAGAAAATCCATCAATAACGTCTGCAAAGTTGCTTAACGCTCCAAATAGTCCGTGAAGAACAAGTAAAACATGACCCTCACCCTTTTCGAGGTATTCAAATTTGTCTTCTTTTTTTATGTAGTTCTCATAGTTCATGTTTCAAAGGTAAGTGATTTTCAAAACTTAGAGCAGTTTAGTGATTTAACTTTTGAACCCTAGGCATGTGAATAATATTGATGACAAACTCCTGTCAAAGTTGAAAATTCTGTTGAAATAAAGATTCTCTACCACCTTTTGTAACATGCATTAAATCAAAATTTAAAGTCTTTTAAAACAATAACTGAAGCCGTTTTGAGTTAGAAGTTATCAACAAAGTGGTAAGAAGTGGTAAGAAGTGGGGAATTTATATATAATTTTACTCAATTATTACTAAAAAGCCCACTATTTAAGCGGTTATGACAAATTTTATAGGTGAATTCGATTGTAAACTAGATGCTAAAGGCCGCCTTATGGTGCCTGCAGGTCTGCGTAAGCAATTGAGTCCTGAAGCAAATGAGTCGTTTGTTGTCAATCGTGGCTTTGAGAAGTGTTTGGTTTTATATCCAAAGAATGATTGGGAGAGAATTTCTGCTGAGGTAAATCAGTTAAATCAATACGTAAAAAAGAATCGTGACTTTATTCGGTATTTCTACAGAGGCGCTACAGAGTTATCTTTAGATGGTACTGGTAGGATTTTATTGCCAAAGCGATTGCAAGAGTATGGTGCTTTTCAAAAAGAGCTAGTTCTGTTTGCTTATTCTGATCGAATTGAAATTTGGGATAAGGATACATACGATGGATTGCTTACTGATGAGCCAGAAGATTTTGCAAATCTGGCTGAAGAAGTAATGGGAGGTCAAAACAATCAAAGTGGAGGTAGCGATGGCGTATCATAAGCCTGCTTTGCTAAATGAAAGTGTTGATGGTTTGTCAATTGTAGCTGATGGTCGTTATGTAGATGTGACTTTTGGCGGCGGTGGCCACTCTGAAGAAATACTTAAACGACTTTCCGAAAATGGAAGGCTGTTTGCTTTTGATCAGGACCCTGATGCTGAAGATAACAGAATTGATGATGATCGTTTCTCGTTGATTGCTCAAAATTTTTCCTTTCTCAAAAATTTTCTTCGCATGTACAATGCTATTCCTGTTGATGGCGTATTGGCTGATTTAGGGGTCTCTTTTCATCAATTCGATGTTCCTAAAAGAGGATTTTCATTTCGATTTGAAGGTCCGCTTGATATGCGCATGGATCAAAAACGAAAGTTAACGGCTGCGAAAGTGGTGAATTCGTATTCGGTAGAGCAGCTAGAGGTGATTTTTAAGGAGTACGGTGAGTTGAGGAATGCTAAGCAAATCGTTGAGAAGATTGAAATCGCTCGAAAAGAGAAAAAGATAACAACGGTTGAAGGTTTTAAAGCTATCCTAAAAGATATAACACCTGAAAAGATACAGCATAAGTTTTTAGCACAAGTTTTTCAAGCACTTCGAATTGAAGTGAATGAAGAGTTGAAAGTAATACAAGATTTGTTGGAACAAACGGTTGAGGTATTGAAAGATGGTGGTCGCATGTCGGTGATTACGTATCATTCTTTGGAGGATCGATTGGTGAAAAATTTTTTCAAGACTGGCAATGTACAAGGTAAGGTAGAGAAAGATTTTTTCGGAAATCTAATTCGGCCAATGGAGCCAATTAACAGAAAACCAATTGTCCCAAATGCAGAGGAAATAAAAGATAATAATAGATCAAGAAGCGCAAAATTGCGAATTGCAGAAAAAGTGATGTCAAATGAGCAATAGAGTCAGACCGCAAGAGAAGTCTGATGAAGATCAGGTTGAAAAAGCTCCTTCGGGGGGTTTTAAGTCCTTATTGACCGGTAGTTTTTTGTCGAAAGAGAACGTGGTAGGTGCACTGCCATTTATCTTCTTTCTCACCTTTTTAGGGATCTGCTATATCGCTAATGGATATCGGACACAGAAGGTGGTAATTAATCTGCATAAAACGAATAATTCGCTGAAGGAATTAAGGTCAGAATACATTACTACCAAATCGGATTTGATGATAATTAGCAAGCAGTCAGAGGTTGCAGAAGCGACTGCTGTTATGGGATTAAGAGAATTGACTTCTCCGCCTAAAAAAATACTGCTTTCAAAAGAAGAGAAAAAAGAGATTTTAAATGACTGAAATTAAAAAAGACATCGCTTGGCGGATCTATATCGTGTATTTAGCGGTATGTCTTTTTGGGATAGCTATTGTTGGCAAAGCGCTGACGATTCAGTTGATTGAAGGTCCTGATCTGCGAAAGAAAGTTCAAAGCAGGACATTAAGAGATAAAAGTATAAAAGCAGTTCGAGGGAATATTTATTCTTCCGATGGGAGTTTGTTAGCTACTTCAATTCCTATTTACGAAGTGCGATTTGACCCAAATGCAGATGCAATTTCAGATGTGCTCTTTGCGGAAAAGGTAGATACTCTCGCTTGGAGTTTGAGTGAGTTATTTAAAGATCGCTCGCCAGCTTCTTATCGAAAAGAGTTGATCTCTGCTCGAGAGAAGGGTGCTCGTTATCATTTGATTCGCAGGAAGGTTAAGTACACCGATTTAAAACAAATGAAAAACTTCCCGCTTTTCAGAAGAGGGAAGTATAAAGGTGGTTTTATTACGATTCAACAAAATAAAAGAGCTAGGCCATTTCAAATTCTTGCGGCTCGAACTATTGGCTATGAGCGAGAAGATATTTCTCCTGTAGGCCTAGAAGGAGCATATAGTGCTGCGTTGAGTGGTATTGATGGCAAGCGTTTAATGCAGAAAATATCTGGAGGAGTATGGATGCCAGTGGGTGATGCAGATGAGATAGAGCCTGAGGATGGGAAAGATATATACACCACAATTGATGTAAACCTTCAAGATGTTGCAGAAAATGCTTTGATGAAGCAATTGGAAAAGCACGAAGCAGATCACGGAACAGTGGTTTTGATGGAGGTAGCTACCGGTTCAATTAAAGCAATAGCCAATTTGAAACGAACTTCAAGTGGTTCATACTATGAAGGGTATAATTACGCCATAGGAGAGAGTACGGAACCTGGGTCAACGTTCAAGTTGCCTGCGCTTATTGCTGCTTTGGAGGATGGATATGTAGATATGGGCGACATCATTGATTGCGGTAACGGTTCAAAACAATACTACGATCGGACCATGTTTGATTCTAATTACGATAAAGGTGGCTGGGGGAAAATTACCGTTCAGCGAATTCTAGAAGTCTCTTCTAACATTGGAATGGCCGAAATTATCACAAAAAATTATAGCGAAAACCCTCAAAAATTTATTGACCATCTAGCAAAAATGAATTTGCGGGATCAATTAGATATTGAGATTGAAGGAGAAGGTAAGCCATATATAAAAAACACTTCTGAAGATACTTGGTCGGGAATTTCTTTGGCATGGATGGCTCACGGCTATGAATTGCAAATGACGCCGCTTCAAATTTTAACTTTTTATAATGCTGTAGCGAATGGTGGCAAAATGGTAAAGCCAAAATTTGTCGAAAAAATTACAAAAGGAAGAAAAGTTGTTGAATATGTAGAGACAATTGTTTTGAATCCTAGAATATGCTCAAAAGAAACAATTGATAAAGTGCAATTGGCATTAGCCGGAGTTGTTTCAAACGGGACTGCTACTAATTTGAAGAATGCAGATTATAAAATTGCTGGAAAAACAGGAACAGCTCAGATTGCGAAAGGTGGGAGCTATGGTTCGAATAAAGACAGTTACAAAAAAAAACGAGAGGTAAGTCATCAGGCATCGTTTGCCGGTTATTTTCCTGCCGACAATCCTCAATATTCATGTATTGTGGTGATCAACGCTCCTAGTAGAAATGTGTATTACGGAAACTTAGTGGCTGGTCCAATATTTAAAGAGGTTGCGGACAAAGTATATGCAAATAGTTTAGAAATGCATGAGGAATTAGATCAGCAAAAGTTCTTTGCAAATTCGGCTATTCCTTATTCAAAGCATGGTTACAAAGACAATGTTGAGCAGGTGTTTAATGAATTGGGAATACCGGTAACATCTACGGCAGGAGATGTCGACTGGGTGGTGACTTCGACGCAAGCGAAAGGCGTGAAGTTAGCTCCAAGAATAGTGAGAGATAATCTAGTTCCAAACGTAGTTGGAATGGGGTTGAGAGATGCAATTTATTTACTAGAAAATCAAGGGTTGAGAGTGAAGGTGAACGGTGCTGGAATGGTAAAGTCCCAATCGCTTAAGTCTGGAGAAAAAATCCAAAAGGGTCAACAAATACAAATCGAATTATCGTGAAGAATCTAAAAGACATATTGTATGGTGTTTCCATTTTGGAGGTGGTAGGTGATACTTCTATTGATTTGTTTGGAATTGCTTTTGATTCTCGAAAAGTAACAACTGGATTTTGCTATGTTGCCCAAGTTGGTGGTCAAGTAGATGGGCACAGTTTTATTGAAAAGTCAATTGCAGAGGGCGCTATAGCTGTGTTGTGTGAAGTAGTTCCTTCCAATATCGTTGAGGGAGTGACTTATGTAAAAGTAAAAAATAGTAGTGAAGCATTGGGAATAATGGCTTCTAACTTTTATGACAATCCTTCTTCAAAATTGAAAATAGTAGGAGTGACAGGAACGAATGGTAAGACAACAACTGTTACTTTATTACATCAATTGTTTAGCAAATTGGGACATCCTGTTGGGTTGATTTCAACTGTAGTGAACAAAATTGGACAGGAGGAAATTAAATCCACTCACACAACTCCTGATGCAATTCAATTGAATGAGCTTTTGGTGGGAATGCTTGACAGTGGCTGTGAATTCTGTTTCATGGAAGTGAGTTCACACGCAGTCGTTCAACATAGAGTTGCCGGAATCACTTTTGCGGGCGGAGCTTTTACCAATATAACTCACGAGCATTTAGATTTTCATAAAACATTTAAGGAATACATAAAAGCTAAGCAGAGTTTTTTCAACCTATTGCCGAAAGGTTCATTTGCCTTGTCTAATCGAGATGATAAGAATGGAGAAGTAATGCTTCAAGAGACAGCAGCCAAAAAATACTATTACGCGCTAAAAACCCAAGCAGACTTTAAAACAAAAGTGATTGAAAGCAATTTCGATGGTTTAAGCTTGAAGGTGGACGGCCAAGAGTTCTGGAGTCCATTCATTGGATATTTCAATGCTTATAATTTAACTACAGTCTTTGGAGTCGCCATGTTATTGGGACAAGAAAAAATGGAGGTTTTAACTGTTTTAAGCACCTTGAATTCAGTTGCTGGACGATTTCAGCATCTAAAAATTGGTAAGGTAATCGGAATAATAGACTACGCGCATAGCCCGGATGCATTGGAAAATGTATTGAAAACGATTAAAAATATCCGAACCGGGAATGAAGAAGTTATTACAGTTATAGGGTGTGGTGGAGATCGAGATCGATCGAAGCGACCATTAATGGCGGGTATAGCGTGCAAATTGAGCGACCGCGTAATTCTTACGTCAGACAACCCGCGAACGGAAAACCCTGAAGCAATTATTGAGGAAATGAAAGTAGGAGTTGACGCCGCCTCAAAACGCAAAGTATTGGCCATAACAAATAGAAAAGAGGCAATTAGAACTGCAACTTCTTTAGCGCAATCGAATGACATTTTACTAATTGCGGGTAAAGGGCACGAGAATTATCAAGAAATAAATGGAGAACGATTTCATTTCGACGATCTAGAGATATTAACAGAAGCATTGACTGAAAACCAAACTAAATAGGCATGTTATACTACTTATTTGAATATTTGAACGAATTAGATTTCCCAGGAGCTGGGGTGTTTCAATACATTACATTCAGAACAGCAGCTTCCGTAATTGTATCGCTTCTAATTTCTATGGTTTTTGGAAAAAAGATTATCAATTATTTGCATTCTAAGCAAGTTGGCGAAACAGTGCGTGACTTAGGTCTAGACGGTCAAAAAGCAAAACAAGGCACTCCAACCATGGGTGGGTTAATTATTCTTGCTTCTATTTTGATTCCGACATTATTATTTGCCAAGCTGGATAACATTTATATCATATTAATGCTGGTTTCAACGGTTATGTTGGGGGCTATTGGATTTATTGATGATTACATCAAAGTATTTAAAAAGAATAAAGAAGGATTAGCAGGAAAGTTTAAAATAATAGGTCAAGTAATTGTAGGTCTATTTGTTGGATCAATTCTATATTTCCATGATGATGTGTACGTAGCGCAAGAAGTTCAAATAGAAACGGTTCAAACCACCGGAGAAAAGTCATTTGAATGGGAAGCAACAAGGTCAATGAAAACCACGATTCCATTCGTGAAAAATAATGAATTTGATTACGGGTCAATTCTAGATTGGTGCTGCGATAATGCTATGGATTGGGCTTGGATCATTTTTATTCCTGTTGTAATTGTAATTGTTACGGCCGTTTCGAACGGTGCTAACATGACGGATGGTCTCGATGGTCTCGCTACCGGAACTTCGGCCATTATTGGAATCACTTTGGCTGTTTTTGCATACGTATCGGGCAATGTTATTTTTTCTGATTATCTGAACATTATGTACATCCCAAACTCGAGTGAACTGGTCATCTTTATCGGCGCTTTTGTTGGAGCTTGTATTGGGTTTTTATGGTATAACTCTTATCCGGCTCAAGTATTTATGGGCGATACAGGCAGTCTAGCCTTAGGTGGAATAATTGCGGTATTCGCATTGGCCATTCGTAAAGAACTTTTAATTCCAGTTTTCTGTGGGGTTTTCTTGGTAGAGAATTTATCGGTAATGATTCAAGTTGCTTATTTCAAATACACTAAAAAGAAGTTAGGAGAAGGTAAAAGAGTGTTTTTAATGGCGCCTTTACATCATCATTATCAGAAAAAAGGAATGCATGAATCAAAAATTGTATCACGCTTTTGGATTATAGGAATTATGCTCGCCATACTTTCTATTGTAACACTGAAGTTGAGGTAATGTAGAATGTAGAATGTAGAATGTAGAATGTAGAGCGACAATGGAGTATTGTAGAATGTATTGTCAGACTGAGCGGAGTCGAAGTCTAGACAATTTAATTGCAAAAACTAAGAATGGGAAATCAAGAAGAATTGATTTGGATAAAAAATTAAAGATTAGAAATTGAAAACTAAAACAATAGCCATACTTGGCGGAGGGGAAAGTGGAGTAGGAGCAGCATTGCTAGCGAAAAAAAAGGGCCTTGTACCCTTTGTCTCAGATTTTGGAAAAATCAAAGACAAATACAAGATCGTTCTTGAACAAAATGAAATTGAATGGGAAGAAGGAAAGCATACGATAGAAAGAATTCTTGAAGCGGGTGAGGTGATAAAAAGCCCAGGAATTTCCGATGAGGTGCCTTTGATTCAGCAATTGCTTAAAAAAGGCGTTTCAGTGATTTCAGAAATTGAATTTGCTTTTCGCTATTGCAAAGCAAAAATTATTGGGATTACAGGCAGTAACGGGAAGACAACTACCACGCTTTTAATGCATCATATTTTGGTGAAGAGCGGAGTAAATGCAGGTGTTGCCGGGAATGTCGGAAAAAGCTTTGCTGAGCAAGTTGCGACGGAAGATTTTGATTGGTATGTATTGGAACTAAGTAGTTTCCAATTAGACGGTATCAAAACGTTTAGAGCAGATATAGCAATTCTATTGAACATCACGCCCGATCATTTAGATCGCTATAACAATTCATTTGAGTTGTATGCCGATTCGAAAATGAGAATAGCGATGAATGCGAAATCCAGTGATAAGCTCATTTTTTGCGAAGACGATAAAAGCATTAGAGCAGCAATGAAGAGGACGGCGACGGAAGCTGAACTCATTCCATTTTCAATAAAAAAACAACTCCCGAAAGGGGCCTACATAGATAACGAACAACTAATAATTAAACTAACAACAAACAACCACTTTATTATGTCAATACATGATTTAGCCTTACAAGGCAAGCACAACTTATACAATACTATGGCATCTGGAATAGCAGGCAGAGTGTTGGATTTAAGAAAAGAATTAATCAGAGAATCTTTGTCAGATTTTCAGAACATAGAACACCGATTAGAAACGGTAGCCACGATTCATGGTATTGAGTTTATTAATGACTCAAAAGCAACGAATGTAAACTCAACATGGTATGCTTTAGAAAGCGTTACTAAAGACCTAGTTTGGATTGTAGGTGGTGTTGATAAAGGGAATGACTACGACGAACTGTTAGAATTAGTAAAAGATAAAGTAAAAGCTATAATTTGTTTGGGTACCGATAATTCAAAAATAATTGAAGCATTTAGAGATCATATCCAAGTTATTGAAGAAGCAAGGTCTGCTGACGAAGCTGTGAAGAAAGCATATGAAATTGGTCAAAGTGGTGATGCTGTTTTGTTGTCTCCTGCTTGTGCTAGTTTCGATTTATTTGAGAACTATGAAGATAGAGGGCATCAATTTAAGCGCGCCGTAAAGTCATTGTAAAATGCATTTTATCAATAAATATATAAAGGGCGATCGAGTGATCTGGGCAGTAGCGTTGCTGCTGGCTATATTTTCTGTGCTGGTTGTTTATAGCTCAATTGTTACCCTTGCTTATAAATATCAAGGTGGAAATACAGAATATTATCTGTTTAAACATTCCATAATTTTATTTATCGGCTTTTTATTGATGTATTTTGCACACAAGGTTAATTACCGGTATTACTCTAGGATGTCGCAGATTGGATTGTTGTTAGCCATTCCGCTTCTCCTATTTACGCTTCTTACGGGAGCAAGCATTAACGATGCAAGTCGCTGGCTGGTAATACCTATTATTAATCAAACCTTTCAAACTTCGGATTTAGCGAAACTGGCGTTGATTATGTTTTTGGCAAGAATGCTTTCAAAGCGTCAAGACAATATCAAAGACTTTAACCAAGCCTTTCTCCCTATCATGATACCAGTTTTGATTGTTTGTGCACTAATTCTTCCTGCTAACCTATCTACAGCGGCAATGTTGTTTGTTACTTGCTTGGTGTTGATGTTTGTTGGGCGAATAAATTTGAAATATATTATATCACTTATTGCGGTTGGAGTGACGCTGTTAAGCATATTTATAGCCATTGGACTGAGTATTCAGGAAACCAAAACTTCAGAGGAAAACTCCCCTCTAACGAATCGGGTAATTACCTGGAAGAACAGAATTACTAACTTTTCTGATGGCAGTGCTCAAGCCAACTATCAAGCAGAGCAATCAAAAATTGCAATAGCTACTGGTGGAGCTGTCTCTTATACACATCTGACGCTGCCGACGATCTACTCTGTGTAGA
>CAJXRL010000033.1 GCA_913059105.1 uncultured Flavobacteriales bacterium | reverse complement strand
GAGTAGATCGTCGGCAGCGTCAGATGTGTATAAGAGACAGGAGTTAAGCTGAGTAAATATTTGATTTATTATTTCATATTCACCGTTGGTTTGCACATGTATTCTCGTTTCGGTTTTAACAATTCTGCAAATGGTGAAGAAGTTGAGGTTGTAATTGTTCAACCGAATATTGATCCTTACAATGAGAAATTTACAACCGCTCCCTCAGATCAGATTGATAAGATGATAAACCTTGCTAAAGAGAAGTTAACTCCAACAACGGATTATTTAGTTTTTCCAGAAACTGCTATTCCAGAAGCTCATTGGGAGCATGAGTTTCAGGTCTTATATGTCACTGATGAATTAAAGAAGTTACGTGAAATTAGTCCAAACTTGAAGAGCATTATTGGGTCTTCTGCTTCAGTGTTGTACACACCAGGAATGGAGTTGAGACCAACTGCAAATGAATTTAAAGACGGAAGTGGTCATTACGATAATTACAATGCAGCATTTCAGCTGGATGAAAATGATGGCGTTCAAATACACCATAAATCAAAATTAGTGTTGGGTGTAGAGAAGCTACCTTTTATTCGATCAATTCCATTAATGAAAAAGCTGTCAATTAACCTTGGCGGTACTTCAGGAGGCTTAGGGTATTCTGAACACCCAGAGGTTTTTAAAGCGCCAAATGCTAATTCTGTTATTGCTCCAATTATCTGTTACGAATCTATTTATGGAGAGTATGTAACGGAATATTCGAGAAAAGGGGCAAATTTATTCGCCATTATTACAAATGATGGCTGGTGGGGCGACACTCCAGGGTACAAACAACATTTAGCGTACGCTAGCCTGCGAGCAATTGAAAACAGAAGGTCAATTGTGCGTTCTGCAAATACTGGAATTTCTGCAATTATCAATGAAAAAGGAGAAATACTGGAGCAAACTGAATGGTGGGAAGATGATGTAATCTCGGCAAAAGTTAAATTGAATTCTAAAATAACTTTCTATGCGGATTACGGCGATTACATTGGTCGAATTGCTAGTTTATTAGCTGTATTGATGATTGCTTTGACCGTTGTCAGAAAATTAAATAAAACTGGAAAACGATTAGGGTAGAACTGGAAAGTAATTACAAATCCAAAAAGAGAATTACAAATTACGAATCTGGTAATTAAGAATTAGTTAGCCTATACTTTTTAAGGATCATTTGTGGATTCGTGGCAAAGAGAATTTTAAATTAAGAGTCTGGGAATTACGATTGCAGGGAAGAATTAAAATCTTTTAATTGCGAATGTTTAATTGTCACATATAGCGGAGTCTACATGTATACAATCATTGAGCTGCTTTGAATTAAAGAAAAATTAAGAATTTGGGAATTGCGAATTGGTTAATCCTATCCATTAAGAATCCTTCGTGTATTCGTCGCCATTATTTGTAATGCCGATTGATACTTTCAGTAAATTTGCAAGCCAATATAAGATTAGATTATGGAAAAGTACGATGTAGTAATTATAGGTTCAGGTCCTGGAGGATATGTTGGTGCAATTAGATGCGCTCAATTAGGCATGAAAACCGCGCTAATTGAAAAATACGGTAGCTTAGGCGGAACTTGTTTAAATGTGGGTTGTATTCCATCTAAAGCCTTGTTGGATTCATCTGAACATTATCATCAAGCAAAGCATGATTTTACAGAGCATGGCATAGACTTGAAAGATTTGAAGGTCAATTTTAAGCAGATGATTGCTAGAAAAAGAGGTGTTGTAGAGCAAACTGTAGGAGGAATTGACTTCTTAATGAAGAAGAACAAAATTGACGTTTTTCATGGAATGGGATCTTTTGAATCACCAACCGTTATAGCAATAGATGATTCAGCAGGTGAAGCAAATAAAATTGAAGCAAAAAATGTTGTCATTGCAACGGGTTCTAAGCCGGGTTCTCTTCCTTTCATAAAATTAGACAAGGAGAGAGTGATTACTTCGACTGAAGCATTGGAATTAAAGGAGGTTCCAAAGACGATGACAGTAATTGGCGGTGGAGTAATTGGTTTAGAATTAGGATCTGTTTATGCTCGATTGGGAACCGAGGTAACAGTAGTTGAGTACATGGACAGAATTATTCCTACCATGGATTCAACGATGAGTAAAGAGTTAATGAAGTCTTTGAAAAAACTCGGCATTAAATTTTTAGTTAGCCATAAAGTAAAAGAAGTTACTAGAAAAGGGAAAGTTGTTACCATTAAAGCTGATGACAAGAAAGGTGCAGAGGTAGTTCTTACTGCAGATTACTGCTTAGTTTCTGTTGGGAGAGTTGCTTATACCGACAAATTAGGATTGGATAAAGTTGGAATTAAAACTGACAACAGGGGAAGAGTAGATGTAAATGATCACTTACAAACCAATGTGCCGAATATTTATGCAATCGGTGATGTGGTGAAAGGAGCAATGTTGGCTCATAAAGCGGAAGAAGAAGGAACCTATGTTGCTGAATTCATGAATGGCGAAAAGCCACACATCGATTACAATTTGATTCCTGGAGTAGTTTATACTTGGCCTGAAGTTGCTTCGGTAGGTAAAACTGAAGAAGAATTGAAGGAATCAAAGGTTAGTTACAAAACAGGTTCATTCCCGTTTAAAGCAAGTGGTAGAGCTAGAGCTTCAATGGATCTTGACGGTTTAGTTAAGGTGCTGGCAGATAAGGAAACTGACGAAATTTTAGGAGTTCATATTTGTGGACCAAGAGCGGCAGATATGATTATGGAAGCAGTTGTAGCTATGGAGTTCAGAGCTACTGCAGAAGATATTTCAAGAATTTCTCATGCACATCCAACTTTTTCTGAGTCTACAAGAGAAGCAATGTTAGCTGCAACGGATAATAGAGCAATTCATATCTAACGATAATAAATATCTTCTACGAATTAATTCAATGTGACACTTTAGAATATAGAACAAAACAGCAAGAAGCATGTCTTCTTGCTGTTTCTTTTTAATAAAAATAACAATGTCAAAAACAGGTGTTTTATTAATCAACTTAGGTACTCCAAACGACGCAAAGTGGGGTGCGGTAAGAACGTATTTATCAGAATTTTTGAATGATCCGCGGGTTATTGATCTTCCATGGCTATTTCGAAAAATTTTAGTCAATGGAATTATAATCCCATTTAGATCATTTAGTTCAACTAAAATTTACAAGCAGCTTTGGACAGAGAAAGGATCCCCATTAATTTATCACGGAGAAAGCGTAGCGGAAAAACTTCAATCCCAATTAGGAGAAGATTTTGGGGTTCATTTAGCAATGCGCTATCAAAATCCAAGCATGGATAAGGTGATGGGCGAAATGAAGTTAAAAAACTATAAAAAGTTAATTATTATCCCATTATTTCCTCATTACGCATCGGCTAGTTCAGGTTCCGCAATGGAAAAGGCATTTAAGATCTTAAGCAAATGGTGGGTTATTCCTGAAATTTCTATGGTAAGTCAATTCTGGGATAATGAAGGTTTTATCAATTCTTTTGTGGCAAGAGCGAAACAATACAATATGGACGAATTCGATCACATTTTATTCAGTTATCATGGTTTGCCAGAAAGACATGTAGATAAAGTATATGACGATGGAGTGCCATGCGCTGATCATAACTGTGAGAATGAAATAACCGAGGATAGTAAGTATTGCTATAAAGCTACTTGCTTTGCAACAACGAGGTTATTGGTAGAGAAATTAGGGATACCAAAAGAAAAGTACACAGTTGCATTTCAATCGAGACTTGACAAAAAATGGTTGACTCCTTTTTCAGATGAAATAGTAGCAGAAAGAGGAAAAAAAGGAGACAAAAAAATTCTGGCTTTTTCACCTGCATTTATATCAGATTGTTTGGAAACCACGGTTGAAATTGGAATTGAATACCAAGAGATTTTTGAAGAACATGGTGGAGAGAAAGTGCAATTGGTAGAAAGTTTGAACGACCATCCTTTATGGATTGATACGCTGGAGAGGATGGTAAGAGATAGGGCTTAAAAGATTTGTCTATCTTTTTAAAGCCAAAAGAAATGAGTTTAACTCCTGTTTTAATAAAGTAAATTGGACAACGAATCTTCGCTCGTTTTTTAAAAATTAGACTGTTTATGGTTAGACTTGTATAACTGTTTTGGTCGTATAAATTTATTTAATACACTGATAATTATGTACACTAAAAGAAGATATAGCTTCTTTATGACCTTCAATTGGTCAAAGAAACCTTTTCTAATTGGGACATTATACACTGCAATTATTTGTGTTTTCAGTCACTTTTTAGAGTTGAATATAGCTTTGCCTTGGCAACCGGTTAGTGTCATCGGTATTGCAGTAGCCTTTTATTTAGGTTTTAAAAACAATAGTTCATATGACCGCCTTTGGGAAGCAAGAAAGATTTGGGGTGGAATTGTAAATAATAGCCGTTCTTTTGGAGCAGCTGTATTGTCGTTTGTTAAAGGAAATGAGCAGAAAGAAGTTCATCGCGAATTAATTTATCGGCATTTAGCTTGGATCACAGCGTTAAGGCATCAGTTGAGATTAAGTAGAGAGTGGGAGCATACAGAAAGTCGAATCAAAGGTCTTTATAGTCCGGTTGTATGTGAAGATTACGATTTGAAATTAGAGTCTGAATTAAAGAATTTTCTTTCGGAAGAAGAATTAAGAGCATTGGATAATAAGTCTAATAAAGCTACTCAGATTTTAAAAATTCAATCAGAGCGTTTGCAAGAATTGAGAGAATCGGAATATTTTGAAAATTTTCGACATATGGAGTTTTTTCATCTCATAAAGTCTTTTTATGACGATCAAGGAAAATCTGAAAGGATTAAAAACTTCCCTTTTCCTAGACAATATACCTCAGCCGCACTTTGGATTTCCATGGTCTTTGCTGGACTTTTACCTTTCGCATTATTAGACGTGGTAAATGAAAAAGATAATTTTATATTATTCTGTCTATCCCCGTTGATAGCAGGAATATTAATTTGGGTATATTTTTTAATGGAATTAATAGGAGATTATTCTGAAAATCCATTTGAAGGCACCTACAATGATGTTCCCATAACTTCCATCTCTCGTGGAATAGAAATTGATTTGAGAGAAATGTTAGAAGAAGATAACATTCCGGAGGCTCTTAATTCAAAGGATGGCTTTTTATTATAACTATTGTATAGTGGAGTTTAGTGTAATTATTGGGATCATTTTTATTAGCTGCCTCCTCTATTATTTTAAAAACCCGATCGCAGGATAATTTGATTTTAATTATTTCACTATTAATTAGCAGGGGCGAGCTTATTTACAACAATTCATCGGGAGATATATTATACTCTGATTTACCAGCAAATTCTATGCTTCGGCTGTTTTGAGCTGTTGGAGATAATAGACAAACAAAGCCCAGCAATAAAGCAATTAATAGGATTTACATGTGTTCAAGGATGCAGTCGAACAACAGATGGTAAGTTTCGTAACAACAATAGAAGCACAAATTCCGGGAACAGTAATTTTGAAATTAAAGAGAAAATATTATCTTTAGAACTAAATTTAATTACATGACAAAAAAGAAAAGTAAATCGAATGTAATGTTCATTGTTGCAGGTTTTTTAGTTTTATTAGGTGTCCTGATGATGTACAACAGTTATGTGTCAAATGACAAAGGATTAATTGCTAGTGGTATTTTTTCTATTGTTATAGGAGGGGTGCTAATTTTTGTTTCACGAAAGTCGGCTAAGAGGAGAAGGAGATAGACTAGTTCAAAACTTCTCCTTCAGGTCGTTTGTGTTTCCAACGTCTATGACTCCATAACCAATATTCTGGTTTTTGTTGAATTACCTTCTCCAGCATTTGAGTGTGGGTTTTCGAAATGTAGCCAAGTTCTTCCTCATTAGGTTGTTCAGTAATTACATCGTATTGCAATTCGTAATAACCTCGTTTCATTTTGTAAATGTTTGTGAAGATTACAACTGCATCAAATTCTTTTGCAAACTTTTCTGTTCCAAATTGAACACCAGTTTCTTGGTTTAAAAAGTTCACCCAATAGGCACGTTGGCTTTTTCTTGGGGACTGATCAGCGCCAAAAATTATAGAGTATAAATCCGAATTTATGTCGTTTAATTTGTCTTTTATTTTTTTAATTGGAAGCATTTCTAAACCGTATTTCGAGCGACTTTTTGTAATCTTTTCGTTAATGAATTGATTGTTTAAAGGAGTGTAAAGTGCCAGCGTTTTGTGCTCTGTTGTAGCACCAATGGTTATTGCAAATAACTCCCAATTTCCATAATGGCCGCCAACTAAAACTACTTGCCTACCTTGTTTGTAATACTGATTTACCACTTCAATATTTCTATTTTTCATTCGAATTTTTGCATCATCTAACGAAATACTAAACGCTTTTAAACTCTCTACTACCAAATCACATAAATGGCTGTAAAATTTTGCTTCAAGGGCTACTATTTCTTTTTCTGATTTATCTGGAAAGGAGTTGTTCAAATTTTGGCGTACCACTTTTGTGCGGTATCCAATTATTTTATAGAGGACCAAATAAAGAAAGTCCGAAAGCAAATAAAGCATCCAAAATGGAAGCTTTGAGATCGGAAGAATAACAAGGTAGAATAATATTTTTGAACCCATTATTGTACGTTTTGAATGTCGTAGTTTCGACTCATAAAAGTAAGTTTATCTCCATTCTTTTTGTTCGCCATTAACTTCCCCAAAGGAGAATTCAAGGAAAGCCCCATTAATATTTCTTTATCTATATCAAGCTTGCCAAAAGCAATTCCAAAAAAGAAAAGCCCGTGATTCGTTAAAACCAAACTGCCACTCTGAATGGAATCAACAGTACTTAGAGGGATTTGATTTAAGTAGTTAGTTTGTTTTTTAAGGTAAGCTATTCTTTCTTCAATTCGTCCAACTTCTTGATTCATCATTTCTCTCGAAGTCTCAAATTTATCGCCGGCACTGCTCTTGGTTTCTTTTCCAATCTCTTCATTTACAGAATGTAATTCTTCTATATAATCAGTTAGTTGTGCTTCTAAATGCTGTCGAATAAAAGAAATGATTGTTGTTTTTTCCATGAAAGACAAATGTATCCATCAAATTTAGATTTACAGTTTCTTGCCATCCTTGTAAAACATACCTTTGTGAAGTGAGACTAATTGCCCACATAAATCGATCTGATTATCCTCATTTTGCCGATGCTTTGGTGAAGTGGTCAAATCAGTTTGAAGTCGCCTCAATCCTCAACAGTAATACTTATTCCGATACCTATGGAGCCTATACTTTAATTGCAGGAATAGGATTTAAAAGGATATTCAGAAACGGAAGTATACATGAACTTAGAGCGTTCTATAATTCAAAAAAAACATGGCTTTTTGGACATTTGGGTTACGACTTAAAAAATCAATTTGAGGAACTAACTTCTCGACATCAAGCAAATTTTGGTTTTGGAGATTTAAGTTTCTTCGAACCAGAAATTTTGGTCATACAAAAAAGAGAAGAGAATGAAGTGTTATTTTATGGAGATGATGAATTGAAGGTTGCCGCGTTTGTAAAGAGTTTGAATGACTTTCATTCTGTCACTGTTGCTTTGCCCAAGTTGCAAGCAAAAATGCAGAAGGAAGATTATCTAGATGCAATAAAAAAATTGCAAGCTGAAATTCAGTTTGGGAACATCTACGAAATAAATTATTGTCAGGAGTTTTATAAAGAGCAAACTAAAATTGATACAGCAGCAACATACGCTATGTTAAATGCCAAATCTGCCATGCCGTATTCTGCTTTCTATAAATTACAAAGCGATACTTTAATTTGCGCTTCTCCTGAACGGTTTTTTACCAAAAGAGGAGATCAACTTTATTCTCAACCAATAAAAGGAACCATTCAAAGAGGGCGCACTGAGCAAGAGGATGAAGCTTTAAAACTACAATTACGGTCAGATTTGAAAGAGCAAACCGAAAATGTGATGATAGTTGATTTGGTTCGTAATGATTTGTCAAGAACTTCTGCAAGAGGAAGTGTTACAGTGGAAGAGTTGTTTGGTGTCTATGCATTCCCTCAAGTTCATCAATTGGTTTCGACGATAAGTTCGACGTTAGATAAGAAGTATGACATTTTTGATGTCATTGAAACAACTTTTCCAATGGGAAGCATGACGGGAGCGCCAAAAATATCTGCTATGCAAATAGCAGATATGCATGAAAAGTCGAGAAGGGAATTATATTCAGGAAGCATCGGTTATATTGGCCCTGACGGAGACGCAGACTTTAATGTAGTTATTCGGAGTTTGATGTATTCTGCAAAGACTGAATATTTATCTTTGATGGTTGGCGGTGCAATAACTAATCTCGCAGAAGCGGAAAAAGAATACGAAGAATGCTTGCTTAAGGCTAAGGCTATATTTGAATTAGGAGAGACATAAATGTATAAAACGTTTAAAAAGGAATTTAAGAATTGCAATATTCGCTTCGATCAGAAAATTTTGATTGCTGTAAGTGGAGGTGTTGATTCAATGGTCTTGTGGGATTTAATGCACAGATCCAAACACTTGTATGGAGTAGCTCATGTCAACTTTTCGCTGAGAGGAGAGGAAAGCGACAATGATCAAGAATTAGTTAAAAGAATTGCAGCCGAGCGTAATATTCCGTTTTTCTCTAAAAGGGTGAATACAGCATCTTTTGCAAAAGAAAATGGTGTTTCTATTCAGATGGCAGCTAGAACGTTGCGCTATGATTTTTTTAATGAATTAGAAATATCTCATCATTATGATACTCTGGCAACTGGCCACCATTTAGAGGATGATATTGAAACGTTTTTATTGAATGTTAACCGAGGAACGGGAGTAAAAGGATTGGCTGGAATTCGCTCAAATGAAATTCGCTTTCGTCCATTATTAAGTTTTACGAAAGCTGAAATTCGAGAATATGCCACTGAGAATTCGGTTGAATTTCGAGAAGATAAATCAAATGAATCAATCAATTACGAACGGAATTGGTTTCGCCATGAGATAATAGCGCCTTGGAGGAAAAAGAACCCTAGTTTGCTGAAAGTTATGAAGCAAAATCTTCATCATTTAAAAGAGACTTTTGATATTCTTGATGGTTTTGTTGAACAACAGTCAAAGAAACTACAAACAGAATTAGTTAAAGGGTATATAAATTTCTCTACTATTGATCTACTAGATCGAAAGCAGTTTTATCTATTTCATGTATTATCGCCTTTGGGTTTTACAGCAGGTCAAGTGAATAATTTATTGGTTTGTATTAAAAAGAAACAAGTCGGGAAAATATTTTTGGGTAAAGATTTTAGTATTGTAGTTGACCGAGAAAAATTAGACGTAATAGTGGGTCTAAAAGAAGAAGATGAGCAGCTTGTGTATTTGGTTGACAAGAATGTTAGTTTGATTGTTGATCCGTTTCGAATTGAATTTCAACGCTTATTAAAAAATGAGTTAAATTCAAGTGATAAGATAAAGTCTGAAGAAGTGATAGACCGAACCAAACTGGTATTTCCTTTAAAAATTAGAAAGTGGTCTGAAGGCGATAAAATGCAGCCACTTGGAATGAATGGTAAGAAAAAGCTAAGCGATATTCTTATTGATATGAAAATTTCTAGGGTGCAAAAAGAACAGACTTATGTACTTCTTTCTGAGGATAAAATTGTTTGGCTCATTGGCCTGCGGTTAGACGACCGATATAAAGTAACCGAAGACTCAGTAAAGTTGCTAAAAATGAAAATATGAAGGCAACCTTATTTCCCCCAAATTTTATCTAGTTGCATTGCTTATTAAACAATATTTGACAATTCTATTGCCTTTATTCTTAATTAACAATTCGTAATTCTTATTCATAAACATTTATCTTAAATTCGCGAACACACTAATCAAATCAAAATATGCGAACTTTCTTGCTTGGCATTTTGCTATTTTTTACTGCAAGCATTTCTAATGCTCAAATTTTCAACCCTGTAAATTGGGGTACTGAAGTGAAGCAATTGGAAAATGGAACTTTTGAATTGCAAATAACCGCGTCTATTGAAGAAGGGTGGCATCTCTATTCTCAGACTTTACCAAGTGACGATGGCCCAATTGCTACTGAGTTCACTATTAAAGAGTCTGCGGATTATGAAACAGTAGGTACAGTGTCAGAGCCTAAGGCCAAAACAGAATACGACCCAAATTTCGATATGGAATTGAGTTATTTTGAAAAAGACGTCATCTTTAAACAGATTGTCAAGTCGAAAGTAGCAAATGCTTACAAGATGACCGCTGAGGTTTACTTTATGGTGTGTGACGATGAAAAGTGTTTGCCACCTGAATATGTTGATTTAGAGTTTAATATTCCTGCTAGTTCAGGAGTTGAAGCTTCTGCCGAGGATTCAGAAACAACTGGAGAAGTATTAGACAACAAAGAGCCGGAGCATGTAAAAGGAGGAGGGGATGATGTTTCTGACGACTATTTGAAAGCCACTAAATGGGAGTACTTCTCAACTAAGAATGGCGAAGGGAGTTACGATTTTCACTTTAAAGGAAGCATAGGTGAAGGCTGGCACTTGTACTCCCAAAAGCAAAAGTCAGAAGAGGAGCAAGTAATGTCTACCAAGTTCTTCTTGAACAAGGCCATGGATCCCGATACAGAAACCAAAGAGTCGGGAGAGCTAATTTCAAAATTTGACCCTACAGCTGATTTGGACTTGAATTACTATGAGAATGAAGTTGAATTTGTTCGAACTGTTGAAGGTTTAACCGGAGATATGTACGCTATCGAATATGAGTTTATTGTTTGTAATTCTTCCATGTGTTTACCACCGGAGCTAATAGAAGTTGAATTCGATTTGAATACTGGTAAAGGAATAAATGTTTTAGACAAGGCAGAAGTTGAAGCTGATCTTGATGTTTCAACCATTATTCCATTTTTGCCAAATGTAGATTTAGATAATCCCAAAGGTGCATGCGTAGAGAGTAAAGAAGATACACAAGACGTTAGCAATGTTTGGGTGGTATTCTTTATGGGTTTTATAGGTGGTTTAATAGCCTTATTAACTCCGTGTGTTTTCCCAATGATTCCTTTGACGGTTAGCTTTTTTACCAAAGGCGACGGTGGCGGAAAAGGATTAGGAAAAGCAGTATTATACGGCTTTTTTATCTTTTTAATTTATGCCATTTTAAGTATTCCTTTTCACTTCAACGCAGATCCTGCTGTACTCAGTGAGATTGCAACAAGTGTAGTGCTCAACATTATATTCTTTATTGTATTTGTTGTCTTTGCGATTTCCTTCTTTGGTTATTTCGAAATTACTTTACCAGCTTCACTTACTAATAAGGCAGATTCTGCTTCTCAAGTTGGCGGAACCTTAGGTATCTTTTTTATGGCATTAACGCTAGCATTGGTTTCTTTCTCATGTACGGGACCAATTTTAGGAACGGTATTGGGCTCAGCGCTGAAAAACGGTCCATGGCCAATTACCGCTGCCATGAGTGGTTTTGGAATTGCATTGGGACTGCCATTTGCAGTGTTTGCTGCCTTTCCAAGCATGATGAACAAGCTGCCTAAGTCGGGTGGTTGGTTAAATGCTGTGAAAGTGGTTTTAGGGTTTATTGAATTGGCATTAGCATTGAAATTCTTCTCAAATGCAGATTTAGTAGAGCAGTGGGAATTGGTTCACAGAGAAACATTCTTCTTGATTTGGACAATTATTTTTGCCGGTTTAACCTTATATCTTTTTGGTTTAATCAAGTTTCCTCACGATTCTCCAATTGCAAAATTATCGCCGTTTAGAAAAGCATTTGGAATCGTGGTTTTAATATTCACCGTATACATAGCACCAGGTGTGATGAAAACTCCACCGTGGAATCACAATCTTTTAAGTGGTTTCCCTCCTCCAACATTCTATTCTTGGTATGAGAAAGAAACTTTCCATGCAGAGTTCGATGATTTTGAAGAAGCAATGGCAGAAGCTAAGAGTGTGAATAAGCCTTTACTGATTGATTTTACTGGCTGGGCTTGTGTAAACTGTCGTAAAATGGAAGAATCTGTTTGGACAGTAGAAAGCATTAAAGAAAAGCTGGAGAATGACTTTGTTTTGGTCTCACTGTATGTAGATGATAAAGTTAAACTGCCAGAAGAGCAGCAAGGTATTTTTGAATACATGGCTGGCGATGAGTTGAAGAAAAAGAAGATTAAAACTATTGGGAACAAGTGGGCTACTTTTCAAACGCAAGTCTTTAATAATAACTCACAGCCGTATTACGTCATGCTAAGTCCTGAGGGTTATTTATTGGGTAATCCAGTTGGTTATACTCCAGACGTTCAAGAATACTCTGACTTCTTAGATTGCGGAATTGAAGCGGTGAAGTAGAGGTTTTATTGAAAAAAATTATTTTAAAAAGCCTGAACAAAGATGTTCGGGCTTTTTGTTTTTCAGACTGTTGTGAGTAATAACCTGTTAACGCAGATTTGTAGTCCGTGAAAAAGTGAGGAGAGGATTTACTCCCCTACCGGCATAATTTAGGGTAGAATCTTAGAATGCGCCTGCAGTTATGTGTGAGAAGTATCGAAAGCGTTATCAAGCCTCCAAGTAGAACAACTTTTACCAATTCCTCTCGTTCACTGCTATATTTTTCTCATTTTCGTAATTCGTGAGCCACAAGAAGAAAATAGTTGTAAGTGTTAGTTCAGATTTGAGCACCGATCAGAGGGTGCAAAAGATTTGTGACACCTTAGAACGTAATAATTTCGAAGTTTTATTGTTAGGACGAAAATTATCGGATAGTCCGAAATATTTAAACAAAAGCTATGTTTCAAAGAGATTCAATTTGTGGTTTAATAGAAGCGCTTTGTTTTATGCCAATCTAAATATCCGTTTGTTTTTCAAATTGCTTTTTACAAAGCTAGATGTGCTTTATGCGAACGATTTAGATGTATTACCCGCTAATTATTTGGCATCAAAAATTAAAGGAGTTCCTTTAATATACGACAGTCATGAATATTTTACCGAGGTTCCTGAATTGGTAAACCGACCTTCGGTTCAGCAAATTTGGAAGAGAATTGAAAGAGCCATCGTTCCCAAGTTAACACATTGCATTACGGTTACGACTCAAATAGCCGAAACGTATACCAAATTGTATGGAGTCGACTTTAAAGTGATGCGAAATTTTCCTGTTCATATAGAACATCAAATTTCTGAAAAAGAGAATGTAATTCTATATCAAGGAGCGCTAAATGTTGGAAGAGGATTGGAAGAGCTAATTACTGCAATGCCTGGAGTAAGTTCTGAATTATGGATTGCAGGTGGCGGAGATATTGAGCAAGAATTAAAAACCTTTGTAAATGATTCAGGTTTGAATGGAAAGGTTAAGTTCTTAGGAAGGTTAGAGCCTTTGGAACTAAATGGATATACGTTGAAAGCAAAAATTGGAGTTTCGCTAGAACATAAATTGGGCCTGAATTATACCTACGCATTGCCCAATAAAATTTTCGATTATTTGCTTTGCCAAACTCCGGTTTTATATGCTGATTTAGTTGAGGTTAAAAAATTGTTGAATGGAAAACAAGTGGGAGAGGAATTAAAAAGTTATAAGCCAGAAATATTAGCGAAGCAATTAAATGAAATGTTAAACTCTACCAACTACAAAACTTGGCAATTAAACTGTGAAAAATTGAGTAAAAAATTGACTTGGCAAGAAGAGGAGAAAGTATTACTAACAATGCTACAAGAGTTTTGAGTAAAATAGATCTACATATTGTTTCATTCAACGTTCCATTACCTGCAGATTATGGCGGCGTTATCGATGTGTTTTACAAGTTAGAAGCACTCTCAAAGTTGGGCTACAAAATTGCTTTGCATTGTTTTGAGTATGGTAGGGAAGAGGTGGCTGAGTTAAAAGAGTATGCCGCTGAGGTTCATTATTATACTCGAAAGGCAAATGCATTAAACGCAGTGCTGTTATCACCATTTTCGGTAAAAAGCCGGAAGAGTTCGGAATTGTTAAAACGATTAGCATCTGATGACGCACCAATTTTATTTGAGAGTTTGCAATGCTGTTATTACTTGGATCACCGGAAGTTGGCAAATAAAAGAAAGTGGGTAAGAGCCCATAATGTGGAACACGATTACTATCGTAGTTTATCAGAATACGAAAATGCCAATCTTAAGAAAAGCTATTATTCTTTGGAAGCGAAGGCTTTGCGAAAATTTGAGAAAGTCTTGCGTCATGCTGACGGAGTATTTGCTATTTCACCAAAAGACAATGAACATTTTATAAATGTTGGGTTGAAGGGCAGCTACTTGCCTGCATTTTTTCGGAAATCGCTTGAAGGAATTTCAACTTATTCGATACAAGAAATTGCACTGTATCAAGGCAATTTGAAAGTGGAGGAGAATGTTGAAGCAGTATTATTTTTGCTTACAGTGTTTAAGGAATTGCAGCACGAATTGGTAATAGCAGGCAGCGAACCGAGTTCCTTAATTGTTGAAGCTGTAAGTTCAATGAAGAATGTCAAACTAGTTGAAAATCCTAGTGATGAAAAAATGTTTGATTTAATTGGAAGTGCAAAAATTAATTGCTTGCCAACTTTTCAATCGACTGGAATTAAGTTGAAATTGTTACATGCGCTAACTTCCGGCAATGAAATTTTGGTAAACCCGGCAATGATTGAAGGAACTGGATTAAACAAATATTGTATAATCGCGAAAGAGGTACACGATTGGAGAGAGAAATTAACTGAACTCTTTGCAGCAGAATTAAATAAAGATGAAATTAAGAAACGGCAAATAGCGATTGCTGAATTATTTGACAATCAAAAAAATGCTAAGCAGTTGGCGGAATTGTTGGGCTTGGCTCAATAATCGTTTCATTTTCAAACTGCAATACTCTTCCAGGAAATTTGCGCATCATGTCGTAATCGTGTGTTGCAATTAAAACTGCCTTATCATTTTGGCTAATAGAAACCAATAGGTTCATAATTTCTAAAGACGTTTCAGGATCTAAATTACCAGTAGGCTCATCAGCTAAAATAATTTCTGGGTCATTTAGCAATGCACGTGCTATGGAAACTCTTTGTTGTTCTCCGCCAGAAAGTTCGTGCGGCATTTTAAAGCCTTTATTTCCTAAACCAACTTTTTCAAGTACGATCTGAATTCCTTCGTTTATCTCTTTTTTGTTTTTCCATCCGGTAGCTTTCATAACAAACTTTAGGTTGTTATTTACCGTCCTGTCGGATAGTAATTGAAAATCTTGAAATACAATTCCAATTTTTCGCCTTAGAAAAGGAACTTTTTTACGGCTCAATTTTTTCATATCATGGCCGGCAACCGTTGCTTCCCCTTCCTTTAATTGTAGTTCGCCATAAAGGGTCTTTAAAAAACTGCTCTTTCCTGAGCCATTTTTTCCAACTAAGTAGACTAGCTCTCCTTTTTCAATTCTCAACCCAAGGTTGGAAAGCACCAATTGTTTTTGTTGAAAAACATTAACACTGTTCAATTCAATTATAGCTGTTCCAGGCATGACAATTCGGTTTGAAACAAAGATAGAAATTTAAGAAGGGGGAAGTGAATTTCTGTCTCTTATACACATCTGACGCTGCCGACGATCTACTCTGTGTAG
>CAJXRL010000032.1 GCA_913059105.1 uncultured Flavobacteriales bacterium | reverse complement strand
GAGATTTCTGCCTGTCTCGTGGGCTCGGAGATGTGTATAAGAGACAGATCATATTGACTAATTTCGCTTTTTTATGAAGAATCAGCGACACTCTTCTTTTCAATTAAGTTTCAAAAATACCTTTTTGTTAGGGCTTGTCGTATTGTTTTCCCTCAACGCCTGTCGCCCAACAAAACACTTAAAAGAAAATGAGCTTCTTTTAACGGCTGTGAACATTGAAACCAGTGGAAAAACAAAGTACAACGACGACTTAAAAAGTATTTCTAAACAACAACCAAATAGAAAATTATTCGGTGTTTTCAGAGTTTATTTAGGTATATATAACCTATTCTACAAGAAAGAAGACTCCAAAATAAAGGACAAATTGGGTGTACCGCCTGTGATATACGATTCCACAGTAAATGAAAACTCTGTTGATTTGATGCATCAATTTTTGAACAACAAAGGGCATTACGAAAATAAAGTAACTGTTCAAGCTGATACTCAAAAAAGGTGGTTCTCTGCAACCCCATCACAAAAGGTAGCGCTCAATTTCACAATAGACAAAGGACAGCAGTATCTAATTTCAAGCATACAAGAAAACATAAAAGACGAAGCAATTAAAAAAATTGTGCTCGATGCGAAACAAAAAAGTGTTCTTAAAGTATATGATCCTTTCAACCTAGATAAATTAAAAGAAGAACGTTTGCGTATAGAACGCTTGTTGAAAAACCATGGATATTATGAATTCTCTAGAGAGTACATATTGTTTGAAGCGGACACTTCTCTTAAAACGAAGTCCGCCTCGGTAACTATTAAAATAAAAAATCCAACTTTCACTTATTTCAATACCGATTCTTTGATTGAAGGCTCTCACCAAACCTTTAAAGTCAACAATGTATTTGTTCAAATGGAATTGCCAAATGGTCAATTGATAACTACAGATACTACATTCTCTGATAATATGACCTTTATTGGATTGGAAGGAAAATACAGAGAAAGAGCACTTTCAAGAATAACCTACCTACGTCCAGGTCAAATTTTTAGTTTAAAAAATCAAGAAGAAACCTACCGCAACCTTGCAGGTCTTAGGGTTTTCTCCTATGTAAACATTCAGTATTCACCTGATTATTACTCAAATGGAGATGTGTTGAATGCCACAATAACCTTACGCCCGAGGAAGCAAAAGTCCATAACAGTTGAAACAGAAGGAACAAATAACGGAGGAAATTTAGGAGTGAATGGAACCATAAACTTTCAAAACAACAATACCCTTAAAGGAGCGGAAATACTAAACGTTAGTTTTAATGGGGGTTTAGAAGCACAAACCATTTTTACCGATGGAGAACAGCGCCAACTGTTGAATGGAGCCGTACCTCTCAACACCTTAGAATTCGGACCAAAAGTAAGTTTAGAAGTACCACGGTTCTTATTGCCTTTTTTAGCAGATAAAATTTCGCCTAGAGGAAATCCTAGAACCTCTTTTAACGCTTCTTACAATTTACAAGACCGACCAGATTATCGAAGAAATGTCACCAAAACTTACATTTCTTATACCTGGAATGCTTCTACTACAACAACTCACGTAGTTCAGCCATTTGATTTAAGTTACATTAAATTAGACCCTTCAGAAAATTTTTCTGAAGTATTGAACAACATTCAAAATCCTTTTTTACGAAATAGCTACACCGATAACTTTATTTTGGCTTCAAAATACAGCTACATTTTAAATACCAAGAACTCTAATAAATTAAAGAATCACGTTTATTTTAGAGGAAACATTGAAACTGCTGGAAACTTGTTGGCTGCTGCATCTAACTCTTGGAATCCGAATGTAAATGAAGTTGATGGCTCTCGAAACATTGCCGGAATTCGTTATGCTCAATATGTTCGAGCAGATGTTGATCTGCGATATTACCAGAAATTCAATTGGAATAAAATTGTTTATCGCTTTGCCTCGGGCCTTGGCTTACCTTATGGGAATAGCGTTGCAATGCCATTCGAAAAGAGTTTTTATGCAGGTGGAGCAAATGGTTTAAGGGCATGGAGAGCCAGAGAATTGGGCCCAGGAAATTTACCTGATTCGATAGAAAGAAATGTAGATCAGATTGGAAACATGAGTTTAGAGGGAAACATTGAATGGCGAATTCCTGTCACCAGTATTTTGGAAGGAGCGTTTTTTGTTGATGCAGGTAACATTTGGAATTATCAGCAAAAAGATACAAGAGATGAAACGGAATTTGAATTTGGAAAATTGTGGGATGGCACTGCGGTTGGATTCGGAGTTGGCCTCCGATTAAACTTTAGCTTTTTCATTCTTCGCTTTGATGGAGCAACAAAACTGAAAGATCCATCAAGTGAAAACCCTAATTTACTTAGCCCAAAGTGGAGGGAAACTAACCTCAATTTAGGTATTGGGTATCCTTTTTAAAATTCCTTTTTTCTCTCTTAACACTCTGTTTATAATTTATAGCCAGAGCATTAATTGGCTTCATGTATCCCGAAATGGAGTTAGAATTAAAAACTGAGAATTAAAAATTGAAGTTTATATTTTTATTAGCTTTGTGCCTCTTTTACAACATTGATTATATATGTCTATCAGCAACATTGAAGAACTTTTGGGAGCCGAATCAGATGCTCTATTAAACCATACTTGTTCAACCATTTCGAAAGATATGCTTCACTTGCCGGGGGCTGATTTTGTTGACCGAGTTTTTAAGGATACTAACAGAAGTAACCAAGTTCTAAAAAGTGTACAAGCACTTTACGGTAACGGAAGATTGGCAAATACTGGTTATCTATCAATGCTTCCTGTAGATCAAGGAATTGAGCATACTGCTGGGGCTTCATTTGCACCAAATCCAATTTATTTTGATCCTGAAAATATAGTAAAATTAGCTATTGAAGGTGGATGTAATGCTGTGGCTTCAACATTTGGAGCGTTAGCTTCAGTATCTAGAAAATATGCTCACAAAATTCCATTCATTGTCAAGTTAAATCACAATGAATTGTTGACCTACCCTAACACTTATTCTCAAATTTCTTTTGGCTCTGTTGATGACGCCTGGAATTTAGGTGCAACTGCCGTGGGAGCAACTATTTATTTTGGTTCTGAAGATAGCAATAGACAAATTATAGAAATTTCCCAGGCATTTGAAAGAGCGCACGAATTAGGAATGGCAACTATATTATGGTGCTACCTAAGAAACAGTGGTTTCAAAAAAGACGGAGTTGATTATCACACTGCAACAGATATAACTGCTCAAGCGAATCATTTGGGAGTTACGATTCAAGCAGATATTATAAAGCAAAAATTGCCAACAAACAACGGTGGCTTTAATGCCATCAATTTTGCAAAAACACACCCTAAGGTTTATTCTGAGTTAACAACTGACCACCCTATTGATTTGTGCCGTTACCAAGTAGCTAACTGCTATATGGGAAGAGCAGGATTAATTAATTCTGGTGGAGCTTCTTCAGGTATGTCTGATTTAGCAGATGCAGTAACTACTGCAGTTGTGAACAAAAGAGCTGGTGGGCATGGTCTAATTTCAGGAAGAAAGGCTTTCCAGAAACCAATGGCAGAAGGCATAGAGTTGTTAAATACAATTCAAGATGTTTACTTGGCTGATGACATAAGCATAGCTTAAACTTAAAAAATACATCCTAATATGGGTTGGTTTAAACGAATAAAACACGGGATTTTAACTCCTACCAAAGAGAAAAAAGAAACTCCTGAAGGACTGTGGTACAAGTGCCCTAGTTGTAGTTCTGTAGTTCCTCAAGATGATCATGTGGAGAATCTTTCGGTTTGCCAAGAATGTAACCATCATGAGAGGGTTTCTGCTGCAAACTATTTTGATATCATATTTGACAACCAAAAATGGACTGAAATCAACAAAAATTTGACATCAGGTGACCCATTAAATTTTACAGATACCAAAAAATATACCGACAGAGTTGTTGCGACACAAAAGAAAACAAAGTTGAAAGATGCTTGTAGAACTTCTCACGGAACAGTTGATGGAGAACGGTTGATGATTGCTGCTATGGACTTTAGTTTCATTGGAGGGTCTATGGGTTCTGTAGTAGGTGAAAAAATTGCAAGAGCAATTGATTATTCTGTCAAAAACAAAATTCCATTCATGATGATTTCTAAGTCTGGTGGAGCAAGAATGATGGAAGCGGCATTTTCATTAATGCAAATGGCAAAAACTTCTGCAAAGTTGACGCAATTGGCTGCGGCCAAATTACCTTATTTCTCTTTCCTAACCGACCCTACTACAGGTGGTGTAACAGCTTCATTTGCGATGTTAGGTGACTTAAACTTCTCAGAACCTAAAGCTTTAATTGGCTTTGCAGGACCTAGAGTTGTGAAAGAAACAATAGGTAAAGATTTACCAGAAGGATTTCAACGTTCTGAGTTTTTATTGGAACACGGATTTTTAGATTTTATCGTAGAAAGAAAAGATTTAAATAACAAAATGGCACAACTATTAAGAATGTTTAAAAAGGGTGAAAACTAAAGCATTTTTTTTTTACATTTGCACCCTCAAATTTTATAGGAAACAAGACATGACGCTTAGCACTGAAAATAAACAAGCTATCTTCGAAAAGTTCGGAAAAAGTAAAGAAAACACAGGATCTACTGAAGGACAAGTAGCTCTATTCACGGAAAGAATCAACCACTTAACTGGTCATTTGAAACAAAATAAGAAAGATTTTGCGACAGAAAGAGCTCTAGTTACGTTGGTAGGTAAAAGAAGAAAACTTCTTGATTACCTTAAAAACAACGATATCGTAAAGTACAGAGAATTGATTAAGGAGTTAGGAATCAGAAAATAAATGATTCAGAATTGCTTTTTAGTTTTTACTAAATAAAATTTCAATAAAGGGGGAACGTTTGAAACGATTCCCCCTTTACTATTTATAATAAATTGTATACAATGTCACAGAACGCAATAACACAGACAATGACACTTCCCGATGGGCGGGAAATTAGCTTAGAAACAGGAAAGTTAGCTAAGCAAGCAGACGGTTCAATCGTCTTAAAAATGGGTAACACAATGCTTTTAGCAACTGTTGTTGCTGAACAATCAGCCGGCGAAGACGTCGACTTTTTACCTTTAATGGTAGATTACAGAGAGAAATTCTCTGCAATTGGTAGATTCCCAGGTGGATTCTTAAAAAGAGAAAACAGACCTTCAGATGGTGAAGTTTTAGTATCACGATTAGTTGATAGAGCTTTAAGACCTTTATTTCCATCAGATTTTCACGCAAGTACAATCGTAACGATTTCGCTTATCTCTGCTGAAGATAATGTAGCAACAGATTCTTTAGCCTGTTTAGCTGCATCAGCTGCAATTATGGTTTCAGATATTCCTTTTCAGGAAGCTACATCTGAAGTTAGAGTTGCAAGAATTAACGGAACTTGGAAAATTAATCCAAATTTAGACGAACTTTCTACTGCAGACATCGACTTGATGATTGCAGGAACTATGGAAAGCGTTGTAATGGTAGAAGGTGAAATGTCAGAAGTTTCTGAAGCAGAAATGTTAGAAGGAATTAAAGAAGCGCATAAAGCCATTCAAGTACAATGTAAATTGCAAAATGACCTAGCTGCATTGGTTGAAAAATCTCAAACTAAAAGAGAATACAACCACGAGAAATCTGATGAAGATTTATTGAAAAAGATGCATGACTTTTCTTACGATAGATGTTTCGCTATTGCAAAAAGTGGAACTGCAGATAAATATAAAAGAGGTTCAGATTTTAAGGCTGTTAAAGATGATTTCATTGCAACCTTAGATGCAGACTTTGCAAAATCAAATGGCTTCTTATTGAAGCAATACTTTGGAAAAGTTCAGAAAGAAGCAGTGAGAAACTGTATGTTATCTGATAAGGTAAGATTAGATGGTAGAAAAATGGATGAGATTAGAGGTATCTGGTCTGAAATCGATTATTTACCAGGTTCTCACGGTTCTGCCGTGTTTACAAGAGGAGAAACTCAATCGTTAGTTTCAGTTACTTTAGGTAGCAAAATGGACGAGCAAAGAGTTGACCGTGCATTAATCACTGATTCAGAAAAATTCATTTTACATTACAACTTCCCTTCTTTCTCTACAGGAGAAGCTAGACCAAACAGAGGTCCAGGTAGAAGAGAAATTGGTCACGGTAACTTAGCCATGAGAGCTTTGAAACCTATGATTCCAACAGGAACTGACAATCCATATACTATTAGAGTAGTTTCTGATATATTAGAATCTAACGGTTCTTCTTCTATGGCTTCAGTTTGTGGTGGATCATTAGCCTTAATGGATGCAGGTGTAAAATTGAAGAAGCCAGTTTCAGGTATTGCAATGGGATTAATCAGTGGTACTGATGGAAACTATGTTGTACTTTCTGATATTTTAGGTGATGAAGATCACTTAGGAGATATGGACTTTAAAGTAACAGGTACTGCTGATGGTATTACTGCTTGTCAAATGGATATCAAAGTTAAAGGTCTTTCTTTCCAAGTTTTAGAAGAAGCTTTGGCTCAAGCTAAAGAAGGAAGAATGCACATTTTGGGTGAAATGAATAAAACCATTTCTAAGCCAGCTGCAGAATACAAATCAAACGCTCCTAGAATTATTCAATTGAGAATTCCTAAGGAAATGATTGGTGCTGTAATTGGACCAGGCGGAAAAATTATTCAAGCTATTCAAGAAGAAACTGGAACTACTATTGTATTAGAAGAAGTGGATAATATGGGAGTTATTGATATCGTTTCTACGGATCAAGAAGGTTCTGATGCTGCTGTTTCAAGAATTAAAGCAATTACTGCAGTTCCTGAAGTTGGTGAAACATACAACGGTAAAGTAAAATCAATTGTAGCATTTGGTGCATTTGTTGAAATTTTACCTGGACAAGATGGTTTATTGCACATTTCTGAAATCGCTCACAAGAGAGTAGAAAAAGTTGAAGATGAATTGAGAGAAGGTGATATGATCGATGTGCAATTAGTTGCTATTGACCCTAAAACTAGAAAATTCAAATTATCAAGAAAAGCTTTATTACCAAAGCCAGAATAGAAAGAAGACTAGCGTTTTCTGAAACATATTAAAAGCCCTTCAGGTTTTGTTTAACACTTCGACTCAGTCTAGTGTGACAAAAGTTGAAGGGCTTTTTGTTCTCTACATTTATTTCATTATCTAGAAAAAGAGCCAATTTGACTCAACTATGAACTCATATGCCTCAAGTATGAATTTGATCGCCTTCAATACAGAAACATATAGCACATTTACAGCGAAATAATTGTTTACTTCTGCTTTTGAAGCCCTTCGCTTTTCGAATTTATTCGGAAAGTGTAAGGGCTTTTTTTGTGTCAAAAATCAACACTTTAATGCCACTTTAAGCCCATATTGTGCTAATAGTGTCAATAAATGTTAAAATATGATGTTTTTTCTTATATTTAGAAACAGATTCTACCTCAATACTTACAAATAACCAACAACGGGAATGAGACAACTCAAGATTTCAAAGAGCATTACTAATCGGCAAACAGTTTCCCTAGATAGATATTTACAAGAAATTGGCAAAGTAGAGCTAATAACTGCAGAAGAAGAAGTTGCTTTGGCAATTCGGATTAGAGAAGGCGATGCTATTGCGTTAGAGAAGTTGACTAAAGCAAACCTTCGATTCGTTGTATCTGTGGCTAAACAATACCAAAATCAAGGTTTGGGTCTTTCAGATTTAATTAACGAAGGAAACTTAGGATTGATTAAGGCGGCGCAAAAATTTGACGAAACTAGAGGATTTAAATTCATTTCCTATGCTGTTTGGTGGATTCGTCAATCAATTATGCAAGCCATTGCAGAACAATCTAGAATTGTTCGTTTGCCATTAAATAAAATTGGCAACATCAATAAAGTTCGCAAGGTGTTTAATGAACTAGAGCAGAAATACGAACGAGAGCCTTTACCGCATGAAATTGCAGCGTGTGTTGACATTTCTGATCAAGACATTTTAAGCTCAATCAAAAACAACAGACGCCATATTTCTATGGACGCTCCATTGAGTTCAGATGATGAGAGCGGCAGTATGTATGATTTGTTGCGGAACTGCTCTACTCCAGACCCAGACAAATCTCTATTAACTGAATCGCTTTGCAACGAAGTACAACAATCGCTTGCTTTCCTTCCCGGAAGAGAAGCTGAAATATTGCGCATGTTCTTTGGCTTAAATGGAACCGTTCCACACTCTTTAGAAGAAATTGGCATGAAATACGACTTAACTAGAGAAAGAGTGCGTCAGATTAAAGAAAAAGCCGTTCGACGATTAAAAGTCAACAGTCATACAAAGATTTTGAAATCTTATTTGGGCTAAGCTGTTTCAAAGCTTATAATCTTCTATTTTTGTAAAAAAAAGATGGCTCATAAAATTGCCCCTTCCATTCTTGCTTCAGATTTTTCTAATTTACAATCAGCTTGTGAAATAATTGAAAATAGCGCTGCCGATTGGTACCATATTGATGTTATGGACGGAGTTTTTGTTCCAAATATTTCATTTGGGATGCCAGTAATTAAAGCCATTAAACCTCATTCTACCAAAACGTTTGATGTCCATTTGATGATTGTTGACCCTGATCGTTACATCAAAGATTTCAAAGCGGTTGGTGCTGATATTCTTACTGTTCACTATGAAGCTTGCCCTCACCTTCACAGAACATTGCAGGCCATTAAGGCAGAAGGAATGCAAGCAGGTGTTGCATTAAATCCACACACTCCTATTTCCTTGCTAGAAGATGTAATCAATGACATTGATTTAGTTTGCATCATGTCTGTTAATCCAGGTTTTGGCGGACAATCATTCATAGAAAATACCTATGACAAGGTTCGGATGCTTCGGAAAATGATTGATGATAAAAGCGCCTCTACTCTAATTGAAATAGACGGCGGAGTTACTTCTGCGAATGCTAAAAAATTGATAGATGCAGGTGCTGATGTTTTAGTGGCAGGAAGTTTTGTTTTTAAATCTGCAGACCCAAAGAAGACTTGTAATGAGTTGAAGGAATTGGTAGGTTAGACTTTCACCAATTCTTCCGTTTCAGTATATAGCAAGTATGCTTCTACTGCAGTTGAACTTATTTCTTCTAATACTGATTGATACTCTCGAATTTGCTCCTGATGAGCTTCATTTTTCTCCCCTGTTTTAAAATCAAGAATAACGGTCTTGTTTTCCCAGTAGACAACTCGATCCGGTCGTAATAGCATCCCAGATTTGCTTAACATACTAGCCTCTTGCTTCACTGCAAACTTCGCATCGAAAAATGGTTGAATTTTAGCATTTGTCAAAATTTGGTGTAGCTTCTGCCCCATCGTATTAAACTCTGATTCATTCAGTGAACCATCCGTTTTGTAGCGATTCAGAACTTCTTCTAAATCCTCAACACTTTTTATTTCTCCTAAAATTTCGTGCATTAAAATACCGTATTGTATAGGCTCATTTTGTTTCCAACTAGCTTGACTACTTGCACTAATTTTAATTTTCTCACTCCAAGGTGAAGAAAGGTAGTTTAATGGATATTCTTCATCTTTTGATTCGTTTTCAGCTACTTTTATTGAAAACTCTCCCCAAGTTACACTGCTTTCATTTGTATCCAACCCTTTTTGATCAACAAAAGCATTAATCAATTGTGGCAACTTCACCAAACTAGGATTTGAAGAAGCCTTTTTAGGCGGCTCATATTTTGCCGTTAACACAAATAAGGCATCCACTGCTCTTGTGAATGCAACATAGTTATCGCACATAAAATCAATTTGCAATTTTTCCAATTCTACTTCATAAGCTACCGACAATTCAGAATCTCTCAAATTATTACCAAATTCTACTAAAGCATAAGGCAGTTGAACTTCTGGCTCCGCTGCCGTTTTTGTCCAAACAACATTGGTTCTCATTGGTCCATGTTGCGAAATTTCCTGCTCAGCAAAAGGAACAATACAAATTGGAAATTCTAATCCTTTCGATTTGTGGATGGTCATTACGCTAACTGCATTTGTATCGTCAGAAGTTGAGATGCTAAACCGTTCTTGATTCTCCTCCCACCAATCTAAAAAGCTTTGAATATTTCCTTTATTCGATTTAAAATAATCAAAAACTGTGTCCTGCAAAAATTGCAAGTACACATTGTAGGATTTGTCTAATCGGAATGTGCGTATTATTTCCTCAAAAAATTCATGAGAGGCAAGTAATTTCAACTTTTCCAGGTTAATGGAAAGCCCTGTTTCATCTATTAAACTTTGGAAAGAGCTACCCGTTGCATGATTTGAATAGTAATCACTCAATGTACCAGAAAGATAGTTTTGTTCTACTAAAAACTCAATGACCTCTTTTTGGTACAAATGCATTTGAGGTTGAAATACCCATTGGGCAAAACGGATTAAAAAGTTAACAGTAGTATCGTTTCCAAGTAAAAGTGCCTCACTAGATAAAACGTTAATGTTATTCGACTTCAAAAACTCAGCAGCATCTCTTCCTTGAGACTTCTTGCGAACTAAAATAGCTATGTCTTTTAGTTGATACCCATTGTTCAGACTCCGTTCAATTATCTCCAAAATATTTTCTTGATACACTTCCGCTCGTTCCTCCTTCTTTTTCCCTTCAACAAATTGAATTTCAACATATCCCCCACTTTTCGACTTTAACGTTTCTTGGCGATGGCCATCAAAAATAGTCTTGATCTTTGGGGTTAGGTTTGGATCGTTTTTTACAAATTCAAAAAAGTCATTATTGAATTGTACGACTTCACCAAGTGAACGGTAGTTGGTTACTAAGTTTGTTTGGTTGTATTGAATAGCAAGAGTTTGCATTCGTTCCAAATACAATTCATTTTGCTGAATTTCCGGCAATATGTAATGTGGCATTTCTGAGAACTGCTCCACCTCCCCTCCTCTAAAACGATATATTGCTTGCTTCGCATCGCCCACAATAAGGCTCTCAAACCCTTGAGCTAGGGAATTTTCTACCAACGGTAAAAGATTAGAAAATTGCAAGACAGATGTATCTTGAAATTCATCAATCATAAGGTGTTGGTATTTGTCGCCCAAACGCTCGTATATAAATGGCATTGGTTCATGCTCAACTATCGAAGAAATGAGCTGATTAAAATCCGCTATGTTAAGGACTTTTTCTTCTTTCTTGAACTCATTGAGTCGCTTTTCAATGTGATTCAACAAACTCAAAGAATGTAAATACTTTAAGGTCTCGTGAATTGCTAAGTAATTCTGAATGTTCTCATTGTAATAATTTACTGCTTTATGAAAAAAGTCAGCTAATTGTGATTTAATCCCATCAATCACAGAAGCTTGTTCTGCTGTGCATTTTCCAGCTTGCCACTTGTCTTGCTCTACCGTTTTAACTGCTGTAGTGGTGGGACTTAATTTTGAAAAATCGAATTCTTGGAAACGATAAAAGAAATTATAGATGGCAGCGCTGTTGGAAAAAGAGCCTTTCTCAACTCCGCTAGCAACAATTAAATCAATCGCTTCTTTGCCTATTGCTTTAATTTCTTTTTCGAATTCTTTTAACCTCGTATTATAAATATCAAGTGTCTCAGCATAAGCCTGTGGTGCTAATTTTCTCAATTCTTTAAGATATGGATAAGACTGTTCTTGAAAAAACTGATTCGCAAATTGGAACATTTCTTTATCAATTTTCCAGGTCTTCTCGTCTTCCATTCGAGAGAAGGCAAATTGTATTAAAAGCTCAGTTAACTCTTCATCAATTCCGAGTTTGTCTATTAATAAATCAATTACTTCATTTAGAACTATTGTTGAATCAAGTTCTACTTTAAAGGTTGGAGAAAGGCTTAAATCTTTAGCAAATGTGCGAACTAAACGATGTGTGAATTTGTCAATTGTACTTATTCCAAAGTCCGCAAACGAATGTAAAATAGCAGTTAAAATTTGCTGGCACTTCAAGACCAACGCCTCTTTTGATAGACCCGTGTCTTGCTGTAAGCTTTGGGTTAGATTAAGAGTCTTTTCATCTTGGTTTCCAATCTGTTTTAACGCCAATAATATTCTTTGCTTCATTTCAAAAGTTGCTTTATTGGTGAACGTAATTGCCAATATTCTTGAAAAGCCATAAAGGTCTTTACTTGTTAAGCAGATGCGTAAAAACTCCTGTACTAAAGTGTACGTTTTCCCGGATCCAGCAGAAGATTTATACACCTTTAATTTCCCTTCCATAACTACTTGTTATTAATAATTTCTAACGCATTTTGAACCTTCACCTTCATTTCATTTTCTGCGTCTATCCAATTAATATGCTGCCCTTTCTTTTCCATTCTTCTGTACCAGGTCATTTGCTTTTTAGCAAACCTGCGTATGGCTTGAACCAATCCATCAAACATTTCTTTATCGTTCATATTGCCTTGAATATAATTAGAAACAAAACGATACTCCAAACCATAATAATTCAATTGTTCATGACTCACTCCTTGCTCTAATAGCAATTGAACTTCCTCAATCATGCCTTCTTGCAACCTACTCTTAAGACGCTCTGCAATTCTGCTCCGAATTTTTTCTCGTCCCATTCTCAATCCAATAACAACCGATTGTTTAACAGGACTTTGCTCAATTTTTGTATTCCTTAACTTAAACTCCTCTATTTCAATCGCTCTTACTGTTCGTTCTCGATAAACAAGGTCAGTACTGTTGTGCAGCTTGCTAGAAATGTCATTTAATCTTTGGGCTAACTCTTCTTGGCCCATTGTTTCTAATTCATTTCGAAGAACAGTATTTTCAGGAACTTCCACCATTTTTTCTGTTGCCAATGCAGCCTCCAAATACAGGCCAGTTCCGCCACATAAAATGGCAGTTTTTCCTTTTTCAATAATTGATTCGTACGCCTTGTAGAAATCTCTTTGAAAATCGAATACGTTATAAGCTTCCCCGGCTTCTTTAATATCAATTAGATGATGAGCAACGCTATAACCCTCTATCATATATTCCTCTATGTCTTTCCCCGTTCCGAGGTCCATATTGCTATACACTTGCCGACTATCAGCACTGATCACTTCACCATTCAATTTCTTGGCTAGTTTCACTGCTAATTGTGTTTTTCCCACTGCAGTTGGGCCTAAAATAACAACTAAACTCATATTCTTAAATCTGCTCCTAAATTAACAAAGCCCTTTTTAAAGCGGATGATTAAAAGGATTATCTTTCTTAATATGAAGGCATTTTTCAAAATAAATTTTGTTTTGATGCTCAAAGGATTCATTTTCTTTAGCAGTGCACATAAATCCTGGATCTTACTTTCTTGCAAAATCAATAAACTTGAAATCATTGAAAAGTTCTGTACGAGAACAGACGTTTAATATTGAATAAACGGAACCAATAGAAATGACTACAGATTTGCCAATCGATTAAATGCTAATACTCACATATCCTGCCAATAAAAATGAAAATAAACGAACTTTTTCCCATAGTTAGTATTAACTTTGAGGGCAGTAGACGTGATTCTAGGCAAAGGTTAGATTTTAAGAATTCTGGAGGCAATGCCGAATTTTATCCTACGGCACAAAATATTTATATCAATAAAATAGCGGTTAAAGCATCCTTTTGGAATCCTAAACGTTAATAACAAAAAGACAATCAATTGTAGAACAATATGAGGTTCTCTGCTGATTTAACTTTTAAAATTAGAAACATGAAAAACATAAACCTCAATAAATTATTATTTAGCGCATTAGCAATTTTCATGTTCTCATTATCAGCGTGCAAAGATGATGATGATGTTGATGATGTGGTAATTGTTGTAAAAGATTACACTGCCATAATTAACTTAACTCAGTACGTAAATGATAGCGTCTTACAAATGAACACATCAGGTTTTCCTTACGAAAATGCAATGATGCAAAAGTTTAAGGTTACCAAATTACAATATCTTATTTCCGACCTTACATTTACTAAAGATGATGGAACAAAGATTGTAGATAATGGTTATCATTACGTTACCTTATCAGACTCTGCAAGTTTAACATACACTTTAAGCAGTAAAATTCCTGCCGGATCATACAGTTCAGTTGGTTTTACCTTTGGATTTGACGAAGAAGATAACATTACTGGAGAATACGCTGACTTAAATACGCTTGGATGGAATTGGCCTTCAATGGGAATGTTTGGGAACTTAGGTGGAGGTTACCATTTCATGAGACTAGAAGGAGATTATCTAGACAGTAACAATACCTCTGCTGAATTTAAAATTCATATGGGAACTGCTAGAAATGACAATACTAATCCAGTAACATTCGAAGCTAATCATTTCGATGTCATTTTAGCAAATTCTGCTATTTCGGTTGCAAATGACTTTAATTTTGATATTGAAATGAACATTGAAGAATGGCTCCAAAATCCAACTACTTGGGACTTTAATGTTTGGAATGCACCTACAATGCCAATTTACAATGCACAAAAAGCATTAAACTTAAATGGTTCTTCCGTGTTTAGCTTTAAGAAGTAATACGATGAGACATATACTCAACTATACTTTAGTACTATTGGTGCTCTTGGCTTCGTGTCGAGAGGATGATACTATTGATAAAGTTGTGCCTCCAAACATTCCAACCCCGTATGTTCTTGAAATCCCTCCTCATTTTAACCGTATTAATTCTCCAATAATACCTGCAGATAATCCACTTACAGTGGAAGGAATAGCATTGGGAAAGAAACTTTTCTTTGAAAAAATGTTGTCAAAAGACAACAGCATTTCATGTTCTTCATGCCATGCTCCGGAAAAGGCTTTTAATGATAAAGGCAAAACACTAAGTGAAGGTGTTGGAGGCACATTAGGCATTCGAAACGCCATGCCATTATTTAATTTAGCTTGGGGCTCTGTAACTTCTGGTCGTTTCAATTGGCACGGTTCTGCCACTAGTTTGGAACAACAAGCTTTTGGCCCAGTAAGAGATCTTCTTGAGATGAAAGAAAGATGGGTAAATGTTGTTTCAAAACTACAAGGAACAAATTCGTATCCTCCTCTTTTTGAAAAAGCATTTGGCACCAATATCATTGATTCAAATCTAGTAGTTAAGGCAATCGCCCAATTTGAACGAACATTAATTAGTGGTGATTCTAAATTTGATCGATATTTTATTGAAACTGAAGAGGGAATTAATTTACCGGGGGATTATTCTCTTACTCCTGCTGAAGATAGAGGATTTGATATTTTTATGGCAGAAGGAACAGGTGATTGTTTTCATTGTCATGGAACACCTTTTCAGATTTTATGGAGCAACAATGAGTTCGTTAATAACGGATTGGACGTTAACCCAGATTCAGGGCTTGCATGGATAACTAAGAATCCATTAGACGTTGGTAAGTTTAAAACTCCATCCGTCCGAAACTTGCGATTTACAGCACCTTATATGCACGATGGACGTTTTGCTACTCTAGATGAAGTTGTTGAGTTTTATAATAGTGGAGTAAAGTCTAATTCTCCAAATATTGATGGAAGACAGAAAGCTAGGAATTTAACCGTTCAGCAAAAATCTGACTTAATTGCGTTTCTGCACCTGTCTCTTATACACATCTCCGAGCCCACGAGACAGGCAGAAATCTC
>CAJXRL010000031.1 GCA_913059105.1 uncultured Flavobacteriales bacterium | reverse complement strand
TCTACACAGAGTAGATCGTCGGCAGCGTCAGATGTGTATAAGAGACAGGCTTAACTTCGGTTGCAGATGCTTATCTGGAAAATGAAATGGTACACGTAATTGATAGCATGCAAAAAAATGGTCAGCTGAAAATGAACATATATGGCATGTTGGTTCCTTCAAAAGAGAATAGAAATGAATTTTTGAATAATGGCCCATACATGACAGACAAACTTAACATTCATGCTTTTAAATACTTTGCAGATGGAGCTTTAGGTTCTCGAGGAGCGAAGCTAATTGAGCCTTATCATGATGATGTTCTAAATAGCGGCTTATCAACTTTAGACTCTGCAGAATTTTTAGCTGACCTAAAATTAATGTATGAAAACGGTTTTCAAGTCAACACTCATTGTATAGGTGACGGAGCGAATAGACAAGTACTAGATGCTTATGGAAAAATTTTAAAAGGCACCAACGATAAGCGATGGAGAATTGAGCATGCTCAGATTCTAACTCCTACAGATTTTGAAAAATTCAAGAAGTTTACGATTATACCTTCTGTGCAACCAACACATGCGACTTCAGACATGCCTTGGGCTATTGACCGATTGGGTGAGGAGAGAATGCAAAATGCTTACGCTTACAAAAAATTACTATCTATGAATGGGATTATTGCTTTGGGAACAGATTTCCCAATAGAAGATATTGACCCTTTAAAAACATTTTATGCAGCAACAGTTCGGAAAGACGCTTTAGGAGCACCAGATAGCGGATTTCAAATTGAAAATGCACTGAGCAGAGAAGAAGCGCTTCGAGGCATGACCATTTGGGCAGCCATGGCAAATTTTGAAGATACCTTAAGAGGAAGTTTAGAAAAAGGAAAGGTCGCTGACTTTATCCTTATGGACAAAGACTTAATGCAAGTACAAGTTTCTAAAATATTAGACACTAAAGTGGTTGCCACTTTTATTGACGGTGAAGAAGTTTTTCGGCAATAATAAGTCTGATTAAAATTCGACTTCTTGATATTCAAAAGGAATTTCTAATTCATGTTCTACTAATTCTCCGACAGAAAGTATGTCGTCATCACCTTCTTCGTATTTCCACTTCACCATAAATTTCTTCCCACTATCGAAAAGAGGTTTAAACACTAAAATCAGCTCTACCAATTGTTTTTGAGAAGCTGAATTTAAATACTCTACTTCACAAATCAAAGTGGTTTTATCAGCTGGGCTCTGACAATACTCTTTACTCCAATCAATAATTGGCTTATAAAACTCTATCGCATCTGCAGGATAGGATTTGCCAGACAAATACAAAATTCCAGTTTCATGATTGAAATTGATCTCTGGAGTTTGCAAAAACGGTTCTATACTAAGTATTTCCATAATTCATTTTTAATTCAATGCTCAACCAAGCTTCTGCTTCTTGGTTTTCTGAGAAAGAGTATTCAATATTTGTATTATTTAATTTTCTAAGCATGATTAGGCCAACACTTTCACCTTTTAATAACAAACGTTTGTATTCATCAAATAGCTCATTCTCAGGAATAGAGAAAATCTTTTCAAAAATTGATTGAATATACAATTTATCTTCCAATTTTATGCGATTAACCGTATTTACCACAACATGCCCTCCCCCATCTTTTAATCGAATTAAAGATTGAGGCAGATTATCTTGACAATTCTCTTCATTGTATTTAGATACATTTTGAACCATTTCTACCAATGATGAAAAAACAGACTTCAAAAATGTAGAGTTAAGGTTACTAAAATATTGGTAGATGAATGTATGTCCCATTGTCAAAAATGAGTCAGCGAAAATATGATTTACAGGACCCCAATATTCAAGCTGATCCTTGTGATAAGGAACCTTTAATATATTTTTTGTATGCTGTATGTCACTATTAACATTCATATTCTCAAAGCTAATACTTTAACGCTAAAAACACGAATTTATTGATTATTATATTATGAACCCAATTTTGCCTATTACATCAATTAACTACACTTAACCCTCTTTATGAAGAGCAATCTGAGTCTGGTTGTACGTTTTAACTCTCAACAAGTTTCAAATCGGGTTAAATTAGGATATATGTAAACTGCAAAACACCCGAAATAAAGGTATTGAATTTTAAATCTACAGACTACAACTTTTATCGTATTAGACGACTTAATACAGTCTGATGTTCCGGAAATTCATCCTGTAAAGATCTACCGGCCATTTCAAAATCATTAAAATCGAATCCGAATGAAACAGTACATCCTACAAGTGCGTATTCTCTTTCTTCTTTTACCTCGGAGGCAAACCAAGTATTTGCAGGAACTAAATACTGAAGGACTTCTCCCATTTCCAATTTGTTTCCAACATCTTGAGAGGAATAATTCCCTTCTTCATCAATCATATGAATTGTTATTGCATCACCTCCATAGAAATGCCATAATTCATCAGACTTGATACGATGAAAAGCAGAAAAATTATCTTTCTCTAGTAAAAAGTAAATTCCTGTGCATAAACTTCTTTCTCCTTCCAAGTTAGAATCCAAATTTTCTAGGCGCAAGCTTAATTCGGATCTATAGTTTTCTTTATAGTATCCTCCTTCTGGGTGTGGCAATAGATTTAGGTTTTCTATCCAATATTTTTTGCTTTTCATTTTGCTAATTTATCTCTGTACAAAACAAAAAAACATTTTTTGTTTTATATTTACTACAAATATTTAACAATATGCTAACAAGAATTTTCGATTTACACTACCATCAACTAGCAAATTATCCTAAAAATGACGCCCTTACGGACAAAATTGACGGAAAATGGGTTCCTATTAGTACTCAATCGATGATTGATCAAGCCGAGGAATTGGCTTCTGGTCTAATTGAATTGGGTTTGAAGCCGGGTGATAAGGTTGGTATAATTTCGAACAACCGATCAGAGTGGTTAATTACTGACTTAGGGATTTTAATAGCTGGGATGATTAACGTTCCTATTTACCCTACTATTACCGTAAAGGATTACGAATACATTCTAAATAATGCTGAAGTAAAGATCTGCTTTGTGTCTGATGAGGATTTATTCACAAAAGTTAGTTCAGTTAAATCAAAAGTTCCTAGCTTACAGCGCTTATATTCATATAATACTGTTTCCGCTTGCGACCATTGGACGGCTGTAAAAGACTTAGGGAAAGGCAAAAACGTTGAGAAAATAAAAGAGATTAGAAGCTCTGTAAAAGAAGGAGATTTAGCTACACTAATTTACACTTCAGGAACTACCGGAAGACCAAAAGGGGTTATGTTGACACATAAAAATCTAGTGAGCAACTCTTTGGCTTCAAGAAAAAGATTGCCATTAGGGAGCGATTCAAAATCATTGAGCTTTTTACCATTGTGCCATGTGTATGAGCGGATGATAAGTTACCTGTACTTTTATACTGGAACTTCTATTTATTATGCAGAGTCTTTAGAAACTATTGGGGATAATTTACGTGAAGTAAAACCAGATGTATTTACGGCAGTGCCACGATTACTTGAAAAAGTATATGACAAAATTGTTGCAAAAGGAGCGGAATTAACTGGCATTAAAAAAGCATTATTCTTTTGGGCCTTAGGTCTAGGTCAAAAATATGAACTGAATGGGGCGAATGGAGCATTTTACGAATTTCAACTGAAATTAGCGAACAAGATTATTTTTAACAAATGGAGAGAAGCGCTCGGCGGAAATGCAAAAGCTATTGCCTCAGGTGCTGCGGCTTTGCAACCAAGGTTAGCAAGAGTGTTTTTGGCGGCCCAAATTCCGGTAATGGAAGGGTATGGGTTAACAGAAACTTCTCCAGTACTTGCAGTAAATGAAGAAGCCAACGACGGAGTTCGAATTGGCACCTGCGGAAGACCTTTAGATAATGTTCAAATTAAGATTGCAGATGACGGAGAAATTTTAGCAAAAGGCCCTAGTGTTATGATGGGTTACTACAAAAATGAGAAAGCCACTAAAGAAGTTTTTACTGAAGACGGATGGTTTAAAACTGGCGATTTAGGAACGTTAGTGGAAGGGCAATATGTTAAAATTACTGGAAGAAAAAAGGAAACATTTAAAACGTCTGGCGGAAAGTATGTTGCTCCACAACTTCTCGAAAACAAGATGAAAGAATCTAATTTCATTGAACAAATTATGGTAATAGGGGAATCTGAAAAGCACCCATCCGCCATTGTTCAGCCTTCATTTGACTTTTTAAAGGGATGGTGCAAACGTAAAAAAATTCCTTATACAACAGATGCGGAAATGATTAAATTGGAACGGATTTATAATAGGATTATGAAAGAGATTAATATTCATAACGAAAGCTTCGCTCAGTTTGAGCAGGTGAAAAAAATAATTCTAGCTCCTTCCGTTTGGGGAATAGACTCAGGAGAGATGACACCAACCATGAAAATCAAGCGAAGAGTTTTAATGGAAAATTTTAAAGATCAAATTGAAACTTGCTACAGAGGATAAAGGTCTAAAGCATTAATTTTATTAATATAAGCTTAACCCTAAAATAAACTAAGGTTAACCTAAAATTTTCTTTGAAAGAGTAGGTTTGTTTCAAAGAAAATTTATGAAAAAGGTTTTATTCATCATTCTATTTACATTAGGTCTGATTGTATCTGGCTTTGCTGGAAATGGGAAAACTAAAGCAATAAAAGGTCAGGTTATTGATGGCGATGGTTCTCCAATTATAGGGGCCAAGGTGCAAGTTAAAGGATTAGGAAAAGTGGTTTACACAGATTTTGATGGTGAATTTCTTTTTCCAAAAGTTGCCTTATCTATTAACGAGGTAAATGTAAGTATGGTTTCTTTTGAAGATAAATCGGCAATTATTGAGCTAAAATCTAGCGCACAAGCAGATTTATCAATTGTATTGGAAGAAAAGTAACACTAATTTTAAGATATAAAAAAGCGGCAAATTGCCGCTTTTTTTATATCTAGATCCTCAATGTTAATTTAATGTTAACTTTTCGTTATCTTCGTACTAAGGTATAAACTATAGAATTATGAAGAAATTGATATCACTTGTAACTGGACTTCTTATCTACTCAACAAGTTTATTTGCTCAAGAAGGTAATGCGTTAGCGGATGGTCAGGTGCTCAATCAAGATAACCAACTTTATTCTGGTACTCATGTGACCTATCATGACAATAAAAATAAAGAAGCCATTTATTTAATTGAAAAAGGTGAACTAAATGGTCAGGCGCAATTTTTCTATGAAGATGGAATTAAGCAAGAAGTAGGTTTCTATTCAAATGGAGAAAAACATGGCAAATGGATGAAGTGGGACAAAACAGGAAACATGATTGGGGAAGTCTATTTTGCGAATGGCAAAAAAGATGGAAAGTGGCTTATTTGGGATGACAATGGTCAGAAAAGATACGAGATGTATTATATAGATGGTGAAAAAACAGGAATTTGGAAAATATGGAATGAAGATGGGAAGCTAATTTCCAAAAAGAATTACTAACAAAGATGGAGTCGAAATCGACTCCATTTTTGTTAATAGCCAGCATTAAAATTTATGACTCAAACCTATGCTAATTGTCATTCCTGGATTGATGCTACTAAAAATTTGGTCTTTAGCGCTGTAGGACTGATAAAAGCTTTCTCTCCTATCGTTCAATAAGTTTGAAACCTTCAGGTCAACAATTGTTTTTTGCTCTTCCCCTATTTTTTTATTTATTCCCAAATTCAAACTATGGAACGGCTCTTGGTAAATATCTGGAAATCTACCAGAACCAACTATTTCTAAAGCGGGACCTTTCACGTTGTAAAAAATTCCGGCAGTCAATCCTTGTTCAACATTTTTATAACTTAAACCAAAGTTCACCACATACGGGGCTTGTCCTGCCATTTGTCTTGTTCTTTCAATTGTCTCTCCATCTTTCTCAAAAATCTTACGTGCATCATATTCCCTAACTGTCATATCCACTCTAGATTTAACCAAAGTAACATTTCCGCTAACACTCCAATTTTTAAAGTTTTCTGAAATAAAATCTAAACCATGAGTCGCTTCAAGTTCAATCCCAAAAATTCTTCCATTTCCTACATTCCGAGGTTGAAATTCACTCGTGGTTAATTGTTGCGGAATTCGAACTAATTCAATTGGATTCTCAAAATTCTTGAAGAATGCACTTGCCGATAAAATTTGTCCTCTTTCCATAAACTTCTCCCATCTTAAATCGATGTTGTCAATATTTGTTTGAACCAATTTCCCGTCCCAATCATCGTACTGAAATAAACTTCCATTAAATATTCTATTCGTTAAAGGGTCAATAATTTGAGCAAAAGACAATTCTTTAAATGAAGGTCTTGCAATTGTTCGAGCGTAAGCAAAACGTAAATTTTGTTGCTCTTTTACCGTGTAAATTAAATTTAATGAAGGAAAGAAGTCTAATGATTCTAACACCTTTTCATTGTCTAACACATTACCATTTGGATCTCCTGCCGCTCCAGCAATGTCTCTTCCTGTATGCCATTGAGTGTATTGTTCAGCCCTAACGCCTGCTACTGCTTTCAAATTAGGAGTAACCGAAAACTCATTTGAAATGTACACTCCAATGTTTTGAATAGAAGACTCATATGCATTGGAATTTACTTGCCTGTTAGCAGCTAAATAATGCACCCCATTGGGCCTATTGGGGTGAATATTGGAAGCATCCAAAATTTGATTTGCATCGTTCCCATCCCATTGTTGTCTTAGAGTTGACCTCAATTGCATGTCGTATCCCAAAATCTCGTAATCTCTCGCCTTTGCAGTATAGCTGACCCCAAATTTTAATTTCGCTTTCTCATTGAACAACTTATATTTTTTCGTCAAATCAGTCTTTGCAGAAAGATTGACTTCTAATAAATTTCTCCAAATTCTTGAAGGTAACCCTCCATCGCCTGGGCTCAATTGAAATCCATTATCGCTTGTTGTAAAAGCCGTTTTTCTAATATCTGGATCATCAGAGGTAGACAAAGTTGGCGAGACTCTCCAATCAACCTCCCAATCTTTATTGCTAAGTACGTGCGTTCCGTTAATAATCACGTTCGTTAATGAACGTTCATTATATTCTAAGTTGTCCGAAGTAGCTGAAAATCCGGACTGCCCCACTCCTAATGGATTATTTTCTATATTAAATTTCCCTGCCTTATTTGTCCCATTTTGTAATCTCAATAGTGACAACCTGTACTTTGAAGAATTGGTCTTGTATGCTAAACCTCCCATAATTCCTACCAGTACATTCTTCTCCCCAAGCTCACCTGTTTGTGTATTAGCATTAATCATTTCGTAAACATTAGACTCTGTCGCTTTTTGATATTCGCTGTATTCTACTTCATCGTAATATGTATAGTCCGTTTTGTATGATAATGAGAAAACATAACCTAACTTATTACCAGTATAGTTAGAAGTATCTTTCCTATCTTTCAAATCAATTTGATTTCCATATGAAAATCCGAGACTATAGTCCAACAAACTTGTGTTCCTAGACGCTCCTAAAGTTGGGTCAAAGGACCCTACAAACGAATTAATTTCGTCATCTGTCGCTCCGTTATTTGGAGTTGGGGTATACCCTTGAAAACCTGAACTCGGAATTTCTCTTTGTCCATTATCGAAACCAAGGGCATCAGTACTACTGCCGTCATAACTCAAATAATTAGAATTAAAGTGCATGCTGGGATTATATCCAAGCCCAATAGACGCTCTCATGGTTTCTTCTTCCGGGAAAGCTTTAGTCTCTACATTTAAGACACCACCAGCAAAGTCTGCAGGCATATCGGCCGTGAAATTTTTTGAAACTAAAATATTATCTATCAAATTACTTGGGAAAATATCCATTTGAAGACTGTTCTTATCTGGATCTAATCCGGGAATATCCATTCCATTCAGTGTAACTTTTGAATACCTGTCGCCTAAGCCTCTAACGTAAATGTATTTCCCGCCTTCAATAGAAACTCCAGTAACTCTTTTTGCAGCTTCAGCTGCATTCCCGTCACCGGTTAAAGCCAACTTTTCAGAAGAAATTCCATCCATCATGGCTACTGAATTGCTTTTGATTCTATTCATTGCTTGCTCATTTTTTCTAGAACCTTGAACTTGAATAACGACCTCCCCTACATCAACTGTAGCAGATTTCATGCGTGCAGTTCCTATGTTGATGCTCTCACCTGCTTTAACTACAACTCCATTAATAAAAATTGGTTGATAAGAAATAAAACTAATCTCAACATCGTAGGTCCCCTCTGCGATTCGGATTGAAAAATTACCATCAAAATCGGTTGAACTACCTGCCATTTTGCTCCTTACAATAGCGGTAGCTCCAATAATTGTTTGATTATCTTGATCATCCACAACAACCCCTGTTATAGTTCCGCTTTGAGCATAAACAGATAAGGTAAAACAGCTAACGATAGTAAATAAAATAGATTTCATTTTGTTTATTTTATGATGCTTTAAAACAATAAAAACAGACCCGAGCAAAGTCGAGTCTGTTGATATGTTTTAATTTTTATTGAGTATTATAATCCTGCAGTCTTTCCTGCATTTGCAGCCCAAGTCCATGTAAAAACAGAAACATTTGCTTTACCGGTTGCTGTTGCCGTTGTTGCAGCGCTAATTCCATTTTTTGTAGATGCGTCTGCAATGTAATTTCCTAGATTAGCAGCAGCTACGTCCAATGTAACATTTGAAAAAGTCACTAATGGGTTATCAATAGTTCTGTTAATTTGTTGAGAGGCTCCAATTCCTGTAATGTGAATGTTTTCTAAACTAACTTGTGAATTACCGTCGGTGTTGATTAAGTCTTTAGAAAAAACCATATTAGCAGCATCAGAAGCCACAACAGTTCCATTTTTAATAGTGTGTGATCCATTTGCTGAACCTTCGGGTCCATCTAGTTCAAAAGAGTGTCCTGCAACCGTAATCACTACAAAATTATCCAAAGTGCCCTTCCAAGCTTGATCTGTATCAATCCCGTCATCTCCAACATTCCAGACCAATGCATTGGTAACATTTACATTTCCACCAAACCATTCGATTCCATCATCTTGGTTTCCTACTATTTCAATATTGCTGATAGAAGTTCCGTTTCCAACCCCTCCTAAAGTAAGTCCATTAATTTCGTTTCCTGAACCAATATTTGTACCACCATGACGGATAGAAACATAATTTAAAACCCCAGAATTATCAGTAAGGTCAGTTCCTCCATACAATCCATTTGCATCAGAAGTAGGTATTCCTTCAATTTGAGCTTCAGGGGTTGAAGCCGATATAGGAGCCTTTCCTAAAACGATTACGCCTCCCCACTTACCATTCTGATCAGCATCTAAGTTAGGAGATGCTATTGTACCTGAAGTAATTTGATCATCAGCAGATGTGAAAATAATTGGTTCGGAAGCTGTCCCATTTGCCATAATCTTAGCACCTCTTGCAACTACCAATGCAGTAGCGTTTGCACCTGTCCCTGCTTCGCCTTTAATAACTGTTCCAGCGTTTATAGTTAACGATGCGCCGGCTTCAACAGAAATTCTGCCAGTTAGTAAATAAACATTGTCCTTTGTCCAGGTTACATCAGTAGTAACATTCGTATTCACTTCTACAGTATTTACTGGATTTGAACCAGTTGGCTTTACTTGTTTGTCATCATCGTCTTCACATGAAGATAATGTCACAGATAAAGCACAAGCAAAAGCAGCGCCCATCATTAGTTTTCTTGATAGATTAAACTTTTTCATTTTTTTCATTTTTTTAGTAATTATTCGAGTACAAAAGAATTACAAATACATTACTCCTCTGTATTCTTAGGGAGAAGAAAACCTTAATCTTTCATTAAGAAATTGTGAAGAATTACTTCGCCCTATATTTACATTGTTTGCTATATCTCAATACCCAGAGCTACTAAAATCTAAAAGTTAAAAGTTAAATAATATACCGTTAACATTGAGCACATACAGTTCCTTTAACTTGGCTTTTGAAAACTTAAAAAGTATGTTGAAAGAAAAAATTTTACTTGTTGATGATGAGCCTGATGTTATTGAGTTTTTAGGGTATAACCTTAAAAAAGAAGGATATCGAATCTACACTTCAACAAACGGAAATGAAGCCATCGGTATTGCCAAAAAAGAAATTCCTGACCTTATTATAATGGATGTAATGATGCCTGAGATGGATGGAATGGAGACCTGCTATGAATTAAAGAAAATCCCTTCTCTGAAGAATACTTTAGTAACATTTCTATCTGCTCGTAATGAGGATTATTCTCAAGTTGCTGGATTTGATGCTGGGGCTGATGATTACATTACAAAACCAATAAAACCTAGACTTTTAGTAAAAAAAGTGGATGCTCTTCTAAAAAGAAATCACTTTGATAGAAATAAAATCGAAGAAAGTATTGAAATAGGGGATATTTGTATTGATAGAGAAAGGTATCAGATTACAAAAAAAGGAATTGTAATGAATCTGCCTAAAAAAGAATTTGAAATACTTTCCCTACTGATGAAAAAACCTGGAAAAGTTTTTTCAAGGGAGAGTATCATGGATAGTATTTGGGAGAATGAAGTAGTTGTGGGTGACAGAACAATAGACGTTCACATCAGAAAATTAAGAGAGAAAATAGGGGAATCATACATCAAAACTGTTAAAGGAGTAGGATATAAGTTTGAAGACTAATTTATATCCAGTAAAAAAGGGGTTGTAAATTCAATATTTACAACCCTCTTTTTATTTTGCATTATTAGATATTAAATTTCTCCTGCTACAGCTTCCGATACATTAATAATATGGTCTCCTACTTTCTCTAAAGATGAAAATAGATTCGCATAAGTTAAAGCTCCTTGCATATGAAAGTCACCTGATTCAATCATTTTAAGATGCTTCTTACGTAGCTTATTTCTTAGTTGATTTATGTCCTTCTCTGCTTTAACTGCTGCTTCCATAGAAATATTTCCGTAGTCAGAATCCAAGTTAGCATTCATAATTTTAAATGCATCTTCCACTAAAACTAACATGGCATTCACCCCATCCCGTTGTTCGGGAGTAAAATATACTTTCTCCTCTTCTTTCTTTTCTAAAGATTTTCCAATTTGATAGAAGATATCTCCAACACGCTCTAAATCATTCGTAATACTTAACATGCCTCTCATTCTTATGGAAGCTTCTTCACTCATTTCTAACCTTGCAGCTTTTCCCAAATAATCTGCAATCTCTATTTCTACTCGATCTGTAATCTCTTCGTACTTCTCTAACTTTGAGTACATTTTAAGCTTTTTCTTGTTGTTTGATGAGTTTATAATTGTCTGCACAAATTCATTCATTCTTGCTGTTACAAATCCGAATTTAGAGACTTCTTTTTTCGCTTCTAGAATACAAAGTTCCGCGGTTGACCCAAGCGGTCCTCCAATAAAATCCAAATGAAATTCTTCATCTGAATCTCCTTTCGATTTTACCGTTCTTTCGGCGAGTCGCACCAATTGAGGAACAAACCAGATTAACATTAGAACGTTTGCTAAATTGAAGAGTGTATGAAATAGGGCAATTCCTGTTGCCGACATCTCATTGTTCTCAGCACTGAATTCAGTCCCACTTGACCAACCTACTAATTGACCAATTAACCCTAAGAAGAGTGGGAAAATAATAAGCATCCAGGTTACACCTACAACATTAAACATGGAGTGAATTCTTGCCGACCTTTTGGCATGCACATTGGCAATAAGTGAAGCTAATTCAGCTGTAATTGTTGTTCCTATATTCTCTCCAAGAACCATTGCACAGGCAACTTCAAATGGTATTGCTCCTTTTGCAACCATTGCTAAAGTTAAAGCCATAGCAGCAGAAGATGACTGTATAACAACAGTAACCAAGGCTCCTAACAATACAAACATAACTGGTCCGTACCAAACATCTTTAAAGTCTAAGAAAAATTGAACTATTGCTGAATCATTATCTAAGGAAGGAACTGCATCTTTCAGCTCACCTAATCCAATAAACAAAATACAGAAACCAACAATTGCAGTTGCCCAAGCTTTTGCTTTCCCTTTCTTTATAAACAATAATGGGAATGCTATTGCAATAAGCATGTATGCGTAACTACCAACACTAACTTTAAACCCTATTATTAAAATTATCCAAGCGGTTATGGTTGTTCCAATATTAGCTCCCATCATAACCCCCGCAGACTGTCTTAAGGTCATTAAACCAGCATTAACAAAGCTAACTGTCATTACTGTTGTAACTGAAGAAGATTGAACTAATCCAGTAATTCCAAATCCAGTTAATACTCCCTTAACTCGGTTTTTTGTAATTGAGCCGAGCATAGACCTTAGCATATTCCCAGATGCTTGCTGCAAACCTTCACTCATTAACTTCATCCCGTATATAAAAAACCCAAGGGATCCTATTAATATTAAAAGTTTAGCAAGGCCCCAACCTCTTCCAGTCTTTATTTTTTTTGAGGCCGACCAAACCATTTCAGATTTACTCGTTTTTCTCTCTTCAATGTTCCCTTTTGGAGCAAACCCAACTTTGAAGTGATACTTTTCGTTACCAATTAATCCTTCAATTTCGCACTTATTTTTCGTTAAAGGAAATGGTTCAGTAAACATCCATTCACTGCCCTCCATTCCTTTTTTGGCTCTTTTTTTACCAATATCTGTGTTGTATGAAACTACAGCTAGCATATCATTGTCAGACAGTTGCCTAGCAACTTCATAATCTATGCTCCAAGTAATTTTCGCGCTTTCATCACCTGATTTTACGGCTAAATTCTCAAAAACGTGGGTCCCTATAGTATTGGCTTCTTTAATTTCAGACCAATTACTATTTGCTCCTATAGACCATTGTATAAATTGATTTTCTTTTAGGCTATCTAATGTAAATGATTTAATAGTTGATGAAAAACTTTTAGAATAGTTCCAAATATTTTCATTTCTATATTTATATTTTATCTTTAAATCTTGTTCGTCAATATTTGTATTCCAACTTAAATCAATACTTCCAATTTTGATTATTTCATTTTCATCATTCTTATAATTCTTAAATAAAGTTGCCTCTCCTTCCGTAAATGCTCCTTCAAAAGAATTTATTGAATTCGATTGTAACCCTTCAGTTTGCGCGAAACCTATTGCTGTCAATAAGGTGAAAGCAGCAAATAGTAAATTGAATTTATTTTTCATATTCAAAAATTTATAAGGGCAAATGTAACGTAGAGAATCATGCATATATATCGTCTAATGTTAAGGAAATATTAAATTTTCAATAATGAAGCAATCGAACTTACACCAATTAAGTCAAACTTCTTCCATACCAGTGAGTTAATGTGTTTTTAACGTTAAGAAATCTTTAATTCTGTCTCTCATCGCCTAGAAAAATCAATTAAACCCACACTTTTGCACCCAAATTAACAAAACCTTAATATAAAATTAAAGATGAAAAAAGGACTACTTTTTACTATTTCTCTATTAGCTCTAAACGCTATATCTGCTCAAACCAAAGTAGATACTAAGTTTGGGAAAGGCTTATACAATGTTGTAGCATCAGACTCAAGTTGGAGCATGAAATTTGGCGCTAGATTTCAAACCCTATTTATAGGCGAATTTGATAACAACGATGAAGATGGAATTGTAAATGCTCAATCTAACTTTCTGATTAGAAGATCTCGTTTAAAATTTGGGGGTTTTGCATATTCGCCAAAATTGCAATATAAAATTGAGTTAGGTTTATCTAATAGAGATATCTCAGGAATTTCTGCAGAAACTAAAGATGCTCCTAGAATTATATTAGATGCTGTTTTAAAGTGGAATTTCTATAAAAACTTTACTGTTTGGGCTGGTCAAACTAAATTGCCTGGAAACAGAGAACGAGTAATTTCTTCAGGAAACTTGCAGTTTGTAGACAGATCATTGGTGAATAGCAATTACAATATTGATAGAGATATGGGTGTTCAATTAAGACATCACTTTAAAGTTGGAGAAAATTTTATCATTAGAGAAGCTCTCGCTCTTTCTCAGGGAGAAGGTAGAAACATAACTGCAGGAAACCTTGGTGGCTATGATTGGACCGCAAGAGTTGAGTTCCTACCCTTCGGGAATTTCTCCAAGAAAGGAGACTATACCGGTTCAGATACTAGAAGAGAACAAAAACCAAAATTGGCTGTCGGTGTTACTTATGATATGCATGATAGAGCAGTAAGAAAGAATGGAAATACTAAAAGTTTTATGACAAATGATGTTGGATATTTTGAAACCGACATCAACACCTTATTTGCAGATTTGATGTTTAAATACAATGGATTTTCTATAATGTCAGAATACGCAGACAAGAAAGCTGATGATATTTTTGCAATAAATAGTGATAGTTCATTAACCGGAGACAATGTTACTGCAGGAACAGGCTTTGTAGTGCAAGCAGGTTATATGTTTAAAAACTACGTAGAATTTGCAGGACGGTACACTACCATTGATCCTTCAAAAGAATTAATGAAAGAAGTTATTAATCAATATACATTAGGAGTTTCAAAATATATTGTTGGCCATAAGTTAAAAGTACAAGGGGATGTTAGTTACACAACTGAAAAGGGGAATGATGACAATTTAATGTACCGCTTACAATTTGATCTTCACTTCTAAAATTTAACTCAGAATTAATATACTAGGAAAACTTGCTTGCTAAATTTGTAACTAGAATATTATAAAAGTATTATGACTGAAAAAAGGAATCTAAAAGAAATTGCTAAGGTGTTCTTTAAGCTAGGAAGCATTGCTTTTAGGGGGGCCTGCTGCCCACATCGCAATGATGGATGATGAGATTGTGAAAAAGAGGAAATGGATGACTGCTCAACACTTTCTTGATTTAATTGGAGCAACTAATTTAATTCCTGGTCCCAACTCTACAGAAATGACCATGCATTGCGGTCATGAAAGAGCTGGATGGAAAGGGATGATTGTTGCCGGAGCAAGTTTCATTTTTCCTGCAGTCACAATTACCTTAATTTTTGCATGGCTGTATGAACAATACGGATAATTACCTTCAGTTGAGCCATTCATTTATGGTATTAAACCTGCGGTAATAGCAATTATCATTTCAGCAGTTCACCGTTTGGGAAAAAAAGCACTAATAACCACTGAACTAGGAGTTCTAGTGGTTATTGTTTTAGCTGCTTGCTTGTTAGGAGTGGACCAAATTATCGCTCTTTTTGGTGGCGGTCTATTAGGACTGATTCTCTATTTCGCAAAAAATTCAAGAAAATCGGCCAATGGATTTTTTCCAGTTTTATTAGCAGGAACTTTTCAGGTTGGGACTCTAAAAGTTTTTCTAACTTTTCTAAAAGTTGGGGCCATTCTTTCCGGGGGAGGTTATGTTTTATTCGCTTTTCTTGATGCAGAGTTGGTAAGTACAGGCCTTCTAACTAGACAAGAACTAATAGATGCAATTGTTGTAGGACAATTTACTCCAGGTCAAGTGTTATCTACTGCAACTTTCATCGGTTACCAATTAAACGGCATTTGGGGTGCACTTGCTGCCACTATTGGAATCTTTCTACCTTCTTTTATCTTTGTTGCTATATTAAATCCACTAATGCCTAAATTCAGGAAGTCAAAAGTAGTTTCAGCTTTTCTTGATGCTGTGAACATTTCTGCAGTCGCCTTAATTGCTGCCGTTTGCATTGAAATGGGAAAAGATACTTTAACCGATTGGAAAACACTCGTAATCGCAATTACAAGTCTTGTGGTTGTATTCTACTTTAAGAAATTAAATAGTGCTTTTGTAGTTATTGGAGGAGCATTGTTAGGATTCGCTTTAACATTAATTTAAGAGATTAATCTTTCTACCTTTGTCAATTAATTCGTGCTTGTAATTTGCTTCATTTCCTACTTTCATTGTGGTCAGTTGAGCACCAAATAAACATTCCTATATCTGTCTCTTATACACATCTCCGAGCCCACGAGACAGGCAGAAATCTC
>CAJXRL010000030.1 GCA_913059105.1 uncultured Flavobacteriales bacterium | reverse complement strand
GAAACAAGCAGCAGTCAGATAGTTTAATTGCGAACATCAATACTGCAAATACAAATACTGGCAATATTGCTGCGGGAGTAGTAAGAAATAAAGAACAATCGGATAGTTTGATTGCGAATATTAATACTGCTAACACTAATACTGGCAACATTGCTACGGGAGTAGTAAGAAACAAGCAGCAGTCAGATAGTTTAATTGCGAACATCAATACTGCAAATACAAACACAGGCAACATTGCTGCAGGAGTAGTAAGAAACAAGGAGCAGTCGGATAGTTTGATCGCGCTTTACAATAGTGGTAGCGATAGTCTTTGGAATCATAAAGCAACTCAAAATATAGAATTGGACGGACATTACCTATCAGGAGATGGGGATAATGAAGGAATTCATGTCGCTGCAAACGGTAATGTTACAATTGGAGGTAATAACGGATTTAATCAGTTTGGAGTGTGGAATGAATCAGCAGATGCAGAGATTAGTATTTTTTCTCGAACGAATTCTTCAATATTAGAAATGGGAGCATTTGGAACAGGAGAATCAAATACAATTAGTGCATTTAGATCAAGAGGAGCATGGCTAGCTGGAACGTCAGTACTTGCCGGGGATGATATATTTAAAATTACAACCTCACCGTATAATGGTGCGAGCTCCTTTGTGTCGGACGCCATGAACATTTCAGTAGATGGAGTAAACGCGGGAAATATAGCTACTCGATTTGATTTTTCAACTGTTAATTTATCTGGTACTAGCTCAGAAGTCTTATCAATTACAGGAGCAGGAAATGTTGGTATTGGAGTTGTTAATCCAGCTGCAATATTAGATGTAAAAGGAGCAATTAAAGTTGATACAGTTGTTGCAACACCATCTGCAGGAATGATTCAGTGGACAGGCACAGACTTTGAAGGATATGATGGAGCAGCGTGGAAATCGTTGACAACCGCAGTTGCAACTTGCCCTACAGGAATGTTAACTGCAGGACCAAGCATGTGTGTGGATTCTACCGAGCGTGCAGCAGATACATGGTTTGAAGCCTCTAAAACATGTATGAATTTAGGTTATAAGTTACCTACTTGGGGAGAGTGGTATAGTGGAGTGAGTGTTTCAACTGGAGCAGATAAAACTACAGATAACTGGGAATGGGTAGATGGAGGAACATCAAATACTGCAAGAAAAGTTGGAAATGTAACAGTAGAAGCTACTGCTAACGATGACCCAACAAATAATGCAGCATTCAGATGTGTGATGTATAAGTAAGCTTAAAGCAAAGGTCTAAAACGGAAAGTTTAAAGCTAACAATAAAAGTGAAAAAATTTGAAGATTTAATGGTTTGGCAAAAAACACAAGATTTTTATCTTGCGTTAGTTGGGTTATCTAAAATCTTGAAGGACTTCTTTTTTCGTGATCAGTTTTTTGCATTTCGTCTGGGAATTGTCACTTTCTGCATTCTGATTTTTACGTTTGACTTAAATGCCCAAAATATTTCGATTAACGGAAGCGGAACAGCCCCAGATAGTTCGGCGATGCTGGATATTTCGGATACTACAAGGGGGCTGTTGGTTCCTCGCTTAACTTTTTCTCAAAGAAACTTAGTTGCTAATCCTGCTACGGGATTATTAATTTTTCAAACGAACGCTGATTCAGGATTTTATTATAATAATGGTACAACAGGAACACCCAATTGGACGCGACTAAAAACGGACTCAGACTCTTCTTTTTGGAGTAAAAAAGACACTAATCTCTATTTTAATACAGGAGGAGTAGGTATTGGAATAGACACTCCTATGGGCCTATTACAATTGTATGGGAATGGAAATTTTGGCGCAGGGTCACGAATAATTTTTGGAGATGACTACCGTTCGACAAGTAACGATTGGAACGCATTTGTAGGCGAATCAGGATGGGATTCAGAGCAAGATAGTGATCAACTGCAGGTTCACGGTAGTGGAGGTACCTTTTTCACAGTAGGTGGTGGAAGCGGCGGCAACGAATTAGATACGGCCGCTGTAATTAATTCATTTGGAAGATTAGAATTGTATCAAGCAAGGCAATCGGCTAACTTTTTAAGAATGTTTGCAGATACTGGGCAAGTGGGTGTTTGGTTTAACAATGATTCTGCCTATTGGGCTTTGTTTTCAGAAAGTAGAAATGGGTCGTTCATGCCGCAGGGAGCAGTTGGTTTATTTGGAGGATTAAATGCTGGAACAAGGGCCTTAAGGTGGGTCGTTGATGTAGATGGGAATATGGGAATTGGAACTTCTACTCCACTAACTCAAGTAGACATAATTGATACTGGGATTGTTGCCGTTCGAGTTGGATCTGATCAAACAGACCAATTCATGAAATTGGATTACAATACCTCAGCGGGATTCTCTAGCATACAGAGTGGACTTTTTGGAGGAACTACTCACCCATTGATTTTACAAGGAGGCGGCGGAGATGTTGGAATTAGAACTACTTCTCCAAGAAAAGAACTGCATGTGAATGGGTCAATTATAGCAGAAAGTTCAAATTTAGCTTCTCTACCAACAGGGTTAACATATGCTCTTTTAACCAATAATAACGGGGAGAGTTTGTTGTCTTCTTCTAGTGGATCTAAATCTGAATCATTGAAGATTAACGGAAGTACAATTAGTTTTTCTTCAGGTATAAGTAATTTTTCAAACCCAACCGTTATGTTTATTGACACGGGGGGAAATGTTGGAATGGGAACAACAACTCCTGCTGAAAAGTTAGAAATAGATGGCAGTATATTTTTAAATAGTACTTCGCCAAGTTTATGGCTAGTAGGAAATTCAGATGGTACTACAAATCACTTGCGCTTGCATCATAATAGCAATGATGGGTATATTCAATGGAACGGAGGGAACTTGTATTTCAGAGAGGATAACACACCAAGAATGATTATTAATTCTGGGGGTAGAGTAGGAATTGGAAGTACCAACCCAAATGCAATGTTAACCATAGAAGATTCTGGAGGAAATTTAAATAGTGGACTTCAATTACAAAACGGGAATGATGATTGGTACATCTATCAAAATGCAACATTTGGTTTAACTGTTAGAGATGATGGAAACGATAGAGTTTATATAGATGCCAGTGGAAATGTTGGAATTGGGGAATCTACTCCAGCATATAAATTAGAAGTGGCAGGAGATATTAACGCTTTAGGAGGATCAATACGATCAAATGGGGGAGTTCTCATTTCGGACAAAAGGTATAAAACAAATATCGTTCCTCTTACCGAAGTGCTTCCCTTGTTAATGGAATTGCAAGGAGTATATCATAATTGGGATTCCGCTTCGTTTCCCGAAATGAATTTTACACAAAAGAGAACCATTGGAGTAATAGCACAAGAAATTCAAAAAGTTTTTCCCGAATTAGTTTCTGAAGGACCTGATGGCTATTTAGGGGTTGAATATTCAAAATTTACTGCTGTCTTACTCCAAGCTATCAAAGAGCAACAAGACTTAATAAATCAACAAAATCAGAACAACGACAAACAACAGAATCAAATTGACATTCTCATAAATGAAGTGAAACAATTAAAGAAATCAAAAGATGAGTAACATGTTAAAAATCATATTATCGACGGTGATGTGTACATTTTTATTCATTGCAAACGTGAACGCTCAAAACATGTCCATCAATGCGGATGGAACTGCACCGGACAACTCTGCTATGCTAGATGTTTCCTCAACAACTAGTGGGCTATTGGCACCACGGATGACTATAATACAACGAAATGCGATAACAAACCCGGCAACCGGTCTACTTATTTTTCAAACGAATTCAGATTCTGGGTTTTACTACAACAATGGAATTCCTGCATCCCCATCTTGGTTGAAAATGATTACATCGGCATCAATTTCATCTTTAATCTCAGATGCAGACGGTGACACTAAGATTCAAACAGAAGAAACTACTGACGAAGACATTATTCGTTTTGACCAAGCAGGAACAGAGTTTTTTAGAATGGACAGTGGCAGAATAGAAATTATCAACACAAATAACTCTGTAGTCCTAGGGAATAATTCTGGTTCAGAATTGATTTCAAATGTTAACTCATTTCAAAATGTTGTAGTAGGGAATAACTCCATGCAAGGTATCGTAGGGAGAGATAATGTAGGTATAGGCTTTAATGTTATGAATGCACCAACTTCTAACACAGTAAGAGAGAATACTGCTATTGGGCAACAATCCATGCAAGCTTTAACCACTGGCTTCCATAATACTGCGATTGGTCGTGCCTCTTTGACCAATATGAGCACGGGTTTCAACAATACAGCAATTGGCCGAAATACCTTAGCAGGGAATACTGGGGGATTCGGAAATTTAGCAATAGGGAATCAAGCAGGTTTCAACGCGACAGGTGATCTAAGTGTTTTTATAGGGAATGAAGCAGGCACTGGAGAGACAAGTTCACAAAAACTCTACATTGAAAACTCCAGTTCATCAACCCCGTTAATCTATGGAGATTTTGCAAACGATACCGTGAAGGTTTTTGGAACTTTAAGCGTAGGAAATGCCTTCTCTTTCCCAACAGCCGATGGAGTAAATGGGCTGTTATTACGAACAGATGGCAGTGGTAACGTAAGTTGGTCATTGCCAGATGAAATTTCGGATGCAGATAATGATACTAAAATTCAAGTGGAGGAAAGTGCTGATGAGGATATAATTCATTTTGATATAAATGGAACAGAACTCTTTAGTATGCATTCTCCAGGAAGAATTCATTTTGCAAGCCAACATGTATATATTGGCTCTAGTGCAGGGAATGCTGAATCAGGAACACCACATGTTTACGAGTCAAATGTTGGAATTGGTTTTGAGGCCTTAACAACAAATTCAACAGGAAATCATAATGTAGCTATTGGAGCTGTCGCATTGCAAGCAAGTACTGGTTCATCAAATACTGCAGTTGGAGCAAAAAGCCTTTTTGCGAATACAACAGCAGCTAACAATACAGCTGTTGGAACTTCCTCAATGTTTCAAAACTTAACAGGAGGAAATAATACAGCAATTGGGCATAATACATTATCATTAAATCAGACAGGCAGCAATAATGTAGCACTTGGTCAGAATTCTTTAGCTTCGAACGTTTCAGGAGCTTCGAATGTTGCTCTTGGGAGAAGTGCTGGCTCTGCAGCTTTAGGATCAGGAAATGTATTCTTAGGGAATGAATCTGGCTCCAATGAAACAGGATCTAATAGTTTGTACATTGATAACTCGAATTCTTCAACTCCTCTTATTTATGGAGATTTCGCCAACGATTCTATAAAAGTATTCGGGACATTTAGTGTTGGTAATGCTTTTTCTTTCCCAACTGCAGATGGGACAATCAATCAAGTATTAGAAACTGATGGTTCTGGAAATGTAACTTGGGTAACACCAGCTGCTGCAGCTGCTGATGGTGATGGAATTTACGACGCTTCTGGTTCCTTAAGTGGAAATACAGTAGTTACACAAGCTGCTAATACTTTAGCATTTACATCAACGATTATAAATGGGTTTAATGTTGATGGAACTACATTTAGTGTAGATGCTGCCAATAATAGAGTTGGAATAGGAACTGCTAGCCCAACAGCATCTTTTACTGTAAAAGTGAATGGAACAGCAGAAGATAACGGGTTTAAACTATTGGGAAGTAATGGAACAAAGGGAGTTATGATTTATTCTGATGGTAATGGTATAATCGAGTTAGCCAATAGCGGTGGGACTAAGAATATAAAGTTTTCAGGAGGAGATAATGAAAATTCTTACTTTAACACTGGAGGTAAATTTGGAATCGGAACAAACTCCATATCTTCTACTTTAGATGTAGCAGGAGACATAGAAACGGGAGCCGCAAATGCCTTCTATTTTGGAGATCCTACAACGGATGGTACTTGGAGAATAGTACGAGATGGGAATGACCTCTCTTTCGAAAGAAGAGAAAGTGGTTCTTGGGTATTTAAAATGAAAATTAACCCGTGATACAGAACTATTTAAAATATGGGGTTTTTGTATTGTTTGGATTAGTTTTTAATTCAGTTCAAGCTCAGGTATCTAATTTTAGATTTACCGGCCTCTGGTCAAGCGCAATTAATTGGACTGCTGGTATACCAACTATTGCAGATGATGTTACAGTGAATAGTTTTGTTGCAGGAACGCTAGATGTTGATGGGTTTTGCAATAATTTAAATATAACTGGTATCGCAGGTAGTTTAACTGTAAATGCCGGACAAACATTAACAATAAATGGAGAACTAAACAAAGGGTTATTTGGGAGTATCACTAATAATGGGACAATAGTAATTTATGGTGATATAAATTACTTCGGTACACGAAAAATTGAAGTAGCGGGGTCTGTGACTATTGCTACTGGGTTAAATTTTGATGGGTTTTCGATTAATTAAAATGAATAAAATGAAAAGGTTATTTTACTTTGTATTAGTTATAAGTTCTATTGGGTTGATGGCTCAAACGAGTCAATTTTCAGGCACCGCAAGTTTGGGCTCTTTAACCGTAAACGGTGGAGGAACATTAAGAATTAACGGACAAAACAACAAAACTGCAATTGGAACAAATTTAAATAACGGGACTCTAATTATAAAAGGGACTTTAAACCCTACAATAGGAACTGTCGTATTGACTATTGGTGGAGGTGTAACAGCCACGAATGGGTTAACTTTTCCAAACTTTACAATTGATTAATTATGAAGAAATTTAAGTTATTAATTTCCTTTTTATTAGCCGGCCTATTTGCATGGTCCCAAACCAATGTTGATCAAAACGTAATCAGCAGCTCCGGAAGAATAGACTCAGTTGGCACTTTAATTATTACTTCTACCGTTGGCGAGGCGGTGATCCAAACAATTGGAGGCTCTCCTTCCTCAGTTGTTTTAACCCAAGGGTTTCAACAAACTTTTGAGGGGGACACAATTGGGTTTGACATTAGCATTACCAGCCCTTTGTGTAACGAGCGCAATGATGGATTTGCCGAAATTTCGAACATTGTTGGGTGCGAAGGACCGTATGACATATTATGGAGTAATGGAAGTATAGGAACTCGGGCAAGTAGTGTAGGCGTTGGGGAACATAACGTTCAAGTAGTTTCTAAAACTAACCCTAGTTGCAGCAAAGTTTATAAATTTACTGTTGTAGCAACAAATAACCTACCTTGTTTATTGAAATTCTATTCAGGGATAACACCAAATGGAGATGCAATAAACGAAACATGGATTATTGATAACATTGAACTTTTCCCAAGTAATGAAGTGATTTTTTACAACAGATTGGGAAATAAAGTTTGGGAAGGAAAAAATTATGACAATTCAACAGTAGTATGGGGAGGAGAAAACTTGAGTGGAAATGATTTGCCATCCGACACTTATTTCTATACCTTCGAATCTGGCAGTAATATAGAAAAAGGCTGGGTAGAGTTAACAAGATAAGTTATGAAAGTAAAATATTACATAGTTGGTTTACTGTTCCTCTTGTCTTTGCAAGTGGTGGCACAGCAAGACCCGCAATTTAACCAGTACTTCTTTAACCCACTTGGCATAAACCCTGCTTACGCTGGCTCAAGAGGGACATTAAGTGCAATAGCTGTGCACAGAACCCAGTGGGTAGGATTCAAAGGAGCTCCATCTACCGAGTCATTTGCAATACACTCACCTACCAGAAGTAAAAAAATGGGCTTAGGACTTCAAATTTTGAATGACAGAATTGGACCTAAAAACACAACTATTCTTTCAGGCGTTTATGCCTACAAAGTTAGAATTGGAAGAGGGAAGTTAGCATTTGGATTAAGGGCTAGTCTTTATAATTATATATTCAATTGGGATGAAATTGAATATAGAGACAATACAAACTTTGGAAGTATAGAACGAGGAAAAGAAACCTACTATACTCCATCATTCGATTTTGGAATGTATTATTCGGATAGAAAAAACTATATAGGAGTGGAATTAACACACCTAAATGAGGGAAAACTTGGAATTCAGGGAGCAGATAATGTCAATATTGATTTTGCTTCAAGACAGCAAGCGCAAGCTATTTTAACCGCAGGACGAGCCTTTGTTATTAACCGAAAGCTAACCTTTAAGCCATCTATTTTAGTGAAGACAACAACCAATCAACCAGCATTTATAGATTTAAATGCAAGCTTTTTACTAAAACAAAAAATATGGTTAGGAGCTTCTTTTAGAAGAGGATATGGAGCAGTTGCGATTGCGGAATATAACGTAACAAAATCACTTAGAGTAGGTTACTCGTTAGATTTTGCATTAACAACACTTAATCGACAAAACGGAGGATCTCATGAAATATTTATTGGTTACGACTTAAAACTTTTTAAGTCAGGGATCATTTCTCCCCGTTATTTTTAATAGATTCGAATACGATTTTAAAGGCACAACAAATTGCTAAAAAAGGCTACCACTCTTCTGATTATATATCTTTTATGCATAAGCTCTTTTGCTCAAGAAAAGGACAGAAGAATAGAGCGGGCTAAAAAAAGATACGAAAATAAGGAGTATGTTGAAGCAATAGTCCAATTTAAAAAGTTGTATGACGAAGATGCAAACGCGTACATTCCTATAAAATACATTGCCAATTCATATCGGAAAATCAACAAGTACGAGCAAGCTGAAGTTTTTTATACCCTGGTTGTTAACTCTGTTTACGTTACCGCCGAAGATCATTTGAATTTTGGGCAAACTCTGCGGGCAAATGGGAAGTTATCTGCAGCAAAAGAACAGTTTGAAAAATTTGCTGAAAAGTCCCAAAATAGAGTCTTGGCAAACTTATTGCTTCAGTCCATGGATGAAGTTAAAACCTGGGAGAAAGAAGCTAAGAACTTTATGGTTAAACCAGCAGAAGGCTTAAATTCAGAAGAAGCGGAATATGGGTTTTTAACTTTTCAGGACAAATATTACATTACATCCAATCGAGATAAAAATTTCAATTCACCCGAAGCATTTTCGTGGGATGGGTCAGCCTATATGTCTATCTACGAAATTGATACTGCTGAAATAAATGCGACAAATGGGAAATTCATTTTATTGAAAAATAAAATGAATAGCGATTACCATGACGGCCCGCTTACTATAAATGCAACTCAGGATAAGTGCATAATTATGCGCATTGACAATGAGATGAGAGGGAAGAACTTCGTGAATAGAATGAAGCTATTTGAAGGGGAATATATAGATGGCAAGTGGAAAAATTTTAAAAGATTGCCTTTTAATAGTCATGAATACCATACAGGACATCCTGCGTACGGGAAAGACGAAAACGAGTTATTCTTCATGTCTGACAGAACGGGCGGAGAAGGAGGCATGGATCTTTATCGAGTGGAACGGAATGAAGGAGTTTGGGGGCAAGTAGAAAACCTTGGTCCAACAATTAATACAGCAAAAAACGAGTCGTTTCCCTATTATAAGAACAATAAATTGTATTACTCTTCTGATGGGTTTTCCGGCTATGGGGGCTATGATTTGTTTGTATCAGAAAATAAAGGGAATTGGCAAGCTCCAACAAACTTAAAAAGTCCAATCAACTCTGCTAGAGATGACTTTGGAATGTATTTCGTTACAGAAAATTCTGGGTATTATGCCTCAAATCGTGATGGAGGGAAGGGGAAGGATGACATCTATAAATTCGTTTATTCGCAAGAGATACTATCTATTGGGTTGAGCGGTGTTTTAGAGTACAAAGCGCTACCCGTAGAGGGAACGAAAATAGTAATGTTAGGAGCGAACGACTCTATTGTTGCTTTTGAATATACAGATACAGAGGGGCGGTTTAGATTTGAAAATTTACCTTATAATGAAGATGTTATATTGAGAGTAGAAAGCGATGATTTAGACTTGATCAAAGACGGAAGGCTATTTCTTACCGATGATCATGGGGATAAAATAAAATGGCTGAATCGTTTAAAAAACGGGAGTTTTGCTTTTAAAGCTCTTATGCCCGAGGAAATAAAGTCAATAGCATTAATTGAGTTAGAAGATTCCAAGTTAGTACATATATTGAACTATAAAGGGCAGGTTTATAAGAAACTACCTGGAGATTTTGCAGGGCCAGAATTGGTGTACCTAGTTGATAAGGAGGGGACAATAATTGACTCAATGTTTACCGATTTGGCAGGAGGATTTCAATTCCAGAAACTAGGATTAGATGATGGGAGAGATTATTTTGTTATAATGGCCGAAGATGACCCTGAGTTGAATATCGCACTGATTAATGGATCAAACAGGTATTATAAATTAGAAAACTCTGAAGAGGGTAAGTATATTTTGAGTGACGAGAATTTGTCTAACATTAATTCGGGGTTCACTGGAATCATAGCTCGGTTAGAGACATCCGGAAAACCCTTACCTTTTACAAAGGTGAATATTTACGATGAAATCAACAACGTTGTCGCGACAATATTTACAAATGAATCTGGAGAGTTTCAATTCAATAATCTAAGAATTGATGAAAGATATTACTTTAGAGCAATTGATATTTCTGAAGAAATTAACTTAAAAACGAAACTCTACGTAATTGATGAGAAAGGAGATCCCCTCTTCTTAGTTAAGCGATTATTGGATGGACGATACTCGTTGCTAGCATTACCATTTGACGAGTATTACAAATTTAGAATGGCGGAAAAATTTTCTGTTCCCAAATTTGTTGCGTTAAAAGGGCAAATTTTCAAAAAACTACAAGGAGATTTTAGTGATAGCATGAAGGTATACCTTTTGGACGAAGGTGGAAAAGTTGTTGATTCCATGTATACGGATACTAGAGGGTACTTCAATTTTGAGAAGTTAAATCCGGAGAGAAATTATAGTTTTAAGTTGAGTGAATCAAAAGACATGAATTTAGCATTATTAGATGCAGACAATTTGGTTATTGAGCACGCTGTAATTAATGAGCAAGGAAACTTTGCTTACAAGAGATTAACGTATCAAGTTGCAACTTTCGAGCCGATTGAATTAATTGATGGAGAGTTGATTCTAGCTGAACAAAGTCAAGAAATTTTTGGACAAGTATATCAAAAACTTCCTGGAGATTTTAAAGCTGGAATGGAGGTTTATATTTATAACGAAGCAGGAGAAATAGTTGGTACCGCTTTTACAGATAGTGAAGGGAAGTTCAAGTTTACCAAGCTAGTCACGGATGAACATTACTATTTCAAAATTGAACATCATGAAGAAGACTTTCAGTTGATCACGTTGGACGAAAATGCTAATGTTTTAGATAAGACGATTAAAAATTCAATTGGCCGATTTAAATATAGGAAACTAGGTTCTGAAGAACATGTAATTTTGTTAGAAGATGCATTTGATCATCACCAAGTAGTGTACTTTGACAAAAGAAAAATCGAACTGGATGAATTCACCGTTTTCTATCGATTCGATTCAGTGAAGTTAAATACAGTTTCGAAGTTAAGGTTACAGGATTTTGCTGATTTAATTAGAGGAGAACCTTTTAAAATTGAGGTACACTCTTATACAGATAAGAGAGGTTCTCCTGCTTATAATCAGAAACTATCAAAAAGTAGAACGAACAGTGTTATTGCCTATTTAGTATCTCAGGGGTTGAAACCAGAAAATTTAATTGAAAATTATTATGGAGAGTTAATGCCTGTGGTTGATTGTCAATTAAATCGTTGCGATAATGATGACCATGCATTAAACCGAAGAACCGTTGTAAAATTGATAAAAATCGAATGATAGCAATGATCGACATAGCATTCATTTTGCCTACCATCTGGGCTGATGCAATTCTTTTGGCAGTTGTGGTTGTGGGTTTCTACTTGTTATACAGAAATAGAATCATAAGAATTCAGAAGCAAAAAGACCTCTTAGAGTCTCAGGTAAAACAGCGAACCATTGAAATTATTAAGCAAAAAGAACAGGTTGAAAAGCAAAAGAGGATGTTGGAGCAAGAAAAAGCGAAAACAGAGAAACTACTGCTGAATATTTTGCCTAGGGAAATGGCCGATGAACTTAAAAATAAAGGAAAGGCCAAAGCGCGAAAATATCGTTCTTCTACTGTAATGTTTACAGATTTTAGTGGGTTTACTAAATTGGCCGAATCGTACGAACCAGAGGACTTAGTGGCAGAATTAGATAGTTACTTCATTAAATTTGATGAAATTGTTGACAAGTACAACGTAGAGAAAATTAAAACAATTGGAGATGCTTACATGGCTGCTGGTGGAGTACCAATCCGAAATAAAAGTAACGCAATAGACACTACTCTTGCAGCTCTTGAAATTCAAAGAGCAATGCTAGAAATCAAAGAGCAAAAGGAAGCAATAGGTGAAAAAGTATGGGATTTACGCATCGGATTACATTCGGGGTCGCTAATTGCAGGTGTAGTTGGTATTAAAAGGTTCGCATATGACATTTGGGGAGACACTGTAAACGTAGCTGCACATATGGAATCAAGCGGGGAGATTGGGATGGTTAATATTTCAGAAACCACATACGAAGGTATTTCAGAATTTTTTACAACAGAATATAGAGGTAAGGTAGAGGCGAAGAATAAAGGGGAGATTGATATGTACTTTGTGCATGGAATTAAGGCTGAATTGTCAAAAAATGAAGATTGCATAAGTCCAAACGATGCTTTTTGGCACTATGTTAACTTGAAGTTATATAGCAACATAAACTACAAGAACGCCGAAAAATACATTATTAAACGTCTAGCTGGCGATTTGCCAAAAGGGCTCCACTACCATGGCATACATCATACAAAAGATGTTTGCGAGGCAGTTGAAAGGCTGGCAATTTGGGAAGGCGTAAAAGGAGAAGAGTTATACCTTTTAAAAACGGCAGCACTATATCATGATGCAGGGTTTATTGATTCTTATGAGAGTAATGAACCTATTGGAGCAAACCTTGCGAAAGAAATGCTTCCGAATTTTGGTTATACAGAGGAACAGATCAAACAAGTGATTGAATTAATTGAGGCAACAAAGATGCCTCAAACACCAACGAACCATTTGGAACAAATTATGTGTGATTCCGATTTGGATTACCTTGGCCGGGACGATTTTTATCCAATTGCAGAATCGTTGCGTCAAGAACTTGTAGAATTTGGTAAGTTAGTGGATAATCCGATGCAATGGGTGGAGATGAACATAGGGTTTTTGAGTGGACATAAGTACTTTACTCAATCGTCTCAGATGCGACGACAACCGGAAAAAGAAAAACGAATAGGAGAATTAAAAAATAAGCTGGTTGCCACGAAAGAGTAAATCGGCATGATATTTATAGTTTAGAGTTAAAATTATTAATTTAGTGAGCTATTTTAATGCCTAAATTCTTTGTTTGTTATGATTAACACATTAATTTAGGCGATTAATTGTCAGGGTTACGAGATAAATTGGAAATGATGAAACAAGTAAGACTTATTACGCTCACCTTATTGCTTGGCTTTTGCGGTATCGCAAATGCTGGTGTAATTGTTTTAGAAGGCAATTATATGGGAAAAAACATTTTTGTTAAAAACCCTTTTGGTGGAGCTGGAGTAGGATTCTGTGTATTTGAGGTTACTATTAATGGGAAACTTTCACCAGATGAAGTGAATCAATCAGCCTTCGAGATTGACTTTGCGAACCAAGGACTAAGAATTGGAGATAAATTAATTGTGAATATCAAACACAAAGACGATTGCGCTCCTGAAGTACTGAACCCTGAAGTATTGAAACCTAAAAGCACATTTAATAACTCAAAAGCATCGGTTAGTAGAGAAGGTGTTTTCGGTTGGACAGTAGACAATGAAAATGGGAAACTGGATTACATAATTGAACAATTTAGATGGAATAAGTGGGTGAAAGTAGGAGAAGTTAGTGGAAATGGAACTCCGGGGGTGCATAACTATGAGTTTAAAATAACACCGCACAGCGGTGAGAACAAGTTTAGAGGCAAGCAAGTAGATTACACTGGAAAGCCACGTTATACAAAAATGTCTAAATACACGTCCTCTTCTCCTGAAATTACTTTGGGCGGAGACAAGTTTAAAGGTTCAATAAATTTTAAAGGTGGGGCTACGATGTTTGAACTTTATGATAGATATGGAACTATTGTAAAAAGAGGTTATGGACAAACAGTTGACATTATGGGATTGCAAAAAGGAACGTATTACATCAGTTTCGATAATGATACCAAAACAGTGCAGTTTAAATAAAGGAATAAAAGAATTTTAAAAATCCCGATTTTATCGGGATTTTTTTTGCCCAAGAAATTATGCTCAATAAAATAGAACATTTAGGAATCGCGGTTAAAAGCATTGAAAAATCTGCTAAAATGTATGAAGCTTTACTCGGAAAGCCTTCGTATAAAACAGAAGCAGTAGAAAGCGAAGGAGTTTCTACTCTATTTTTTCAAATAGGTGATAGTAAAATTGAATTACTTGAAGCGACTAACCCTGAAAGCCCAATCGCAAAATTTATAGAAAAGAAAGGAGAAGGAATTCATCACATTGCATACGATGTGAGCGACATAGAATCAGAGTTAGAACGCTTGAAGTCAGAGGGGTTTCAATTGATACACAAAACCCCAAAGGATGGCGCAGACAATAAAAGAATAGCTTTTTTACATCCCAAATCAACAGGAGGAGTATTGGTAGAATTGTGTGAAGAAAAGGGTAAATCTTAATTTGCTATTAGTCCTCTACTCTACAATTTATATTAAAGTAATTCAATAAAACAAAAAGGGGAAGTCATATTGACTTCCCCTTTTTTATTAGCTTTAAATAAGATAAACTACAAAGTTCCTCTCTTCGCTTGTTCTCTTTCGATTGATTCAAATAAAGCTTTAAAGTTTCCTGCACCAAAACCTCTTGCTCCCATTCTCTGAATTATTTCAAAGAATAAAGTAGGTCGATCTTCTAATGGTTTAGTGAAAATTTGAAGTAAATAACCTTCTTCATCGGCGTCAATCATAATACCCAAACTCATTAGCGTTTCAATATCTTCATTCAATTCGTGGCTGTACTCTTCTAAGCGACCCGGAACGGCTCTGTAGTACTCTTCAGGTGGAGTAGAAAGGAATTCGACCCCACGGCTTCTTAAAGCGCTTACAGTTGAAATAATGTCGTCAGTCGCTACTGCGATATGTTGTACTCCCGGTCCTTCGTAGAAATCTAAATATTCTTCAATTTGAGATTTCTTTTTCCCTTCGGCAGGTTCGTTAATTGGGAACTTAATTCTACCGTTCCCATTACTCATTACCTTACTCATTAATGCGGAGTATTCGGTATGGATTTGCTTGTCGTCAAACGATAAGAAGTTTACAAATCCCATAACATCTTCATAAAACTTTACCCAAGTATTCATTTCATTCCAACCAACATTACCCACCATGTGGTCAATGTATTTTAAACCGGTTGTAGACGGATTATAGTCTGATTCCCATTTTTCAAATCCTGGTAAAAATGCTCCATTGTAGTTTTTCCGTTCTACAAACATGTGAACCGTTTCGCCGTATGTATAAATACCAGCCCTTACTACTTCTCCGTGTTCATCTTTTTCAACTATAGGCTCCATATAAGATTTGGCTCCTCTAGAGGTAGTCTCTTCCCAAGATTTCTTGGCATCTTCAACCCAAAGGGCAACAACTTTTACACCATCCCCATGTTTTACAATGTGCTCATTAATTGGATTTTTTGAGTTTAATGGGGTAGTTAAAACAAGTTTGATTTTGTCTTGTGTTAAGACGTATGAAACAAAATCTCTACTTCCTGTTTCTAAACCTTTATAAGCGTGCGATTGAAAACCAAAGGCCGTTTTATAAAAGTGTGCAGCCTGTTTTGCATTACCTACATAAAATTCAACATAATCCGTCCCAAGAAGAGGTAAGAAGTCTTGAGCCCCTTCAAATATTTTTTCTAGACCGTAGTCAACTGATTTTATTTCTTTTTTCATATTTCTAAGATGTTAGAAGAAAGAGGATAGAAGTAAGAAAGCCATTGTTAAAGGCTTTTTTGAAATCCGAAAGACATCTTTTGGAACTCACTTAATTTATCTTGTATTCTCTCAATATCTTCTTTTTTAATATCATTTCGTTTTATTGCAATTAATAGCTGCGTTTCTAATTCAAATGATGACCCAAGAGATATGTCAATGTAATGCGCAAAAGATTTTTCGGTTCTCGACGAACCTTCAGCAATATTGCTTGGGATAGAAATTGAACAACGACTTATTTGTGAAGTTAATCCAAATTTTTCATCTTCGGGGAAGTTCAACAATAATTCAAAAGAATCGTTCGCTATTTCCATTCCTAAACCTGTCTCTTATACACATCTGACGCTGCCGACGATCTACTCTGTGTAG
>CAJXRL010000029.1 GCA_913059105.1 uncultured Flavobacteriales bacterium | reverse complement strand
ACACAGAGTAGATCGTCGGCAGCGTCAGATGTGTATAAGAGACAGATATTTTAATGTTGCAAGCGACGAAGCTCTTGTAGAAACAGATACTGTTGCAGGATAACTGTATCGATTTTTAAAATCAATGGCTTCTTGGTAGCTTATTCTGTTAAAGAATTTCCTTTTGCGGCCACCTTTTTGAAACCCCCCGCTAAAACCGTAGTTTTTAATTGAAAAACTATTGGATCCCATGCTGCTAAAGCTGTCTGAAATGGAACCGCTGATGGCATCAATAGATGTTAGAATTCCTACCAATGCTACAATTCCAATGGCAATTATTAAAACAGTAATAGAGGTTTGAAGCAATTGACCTTTTATGGACTTAATTGCTTCGCTAATATTTTCTTTAATAATACTAATCACAATACAATGGTACTCAATGTAGCTTAGTTTTAATAAGGAATAGTGATGAATGGTTGAAAAAATAGCTGAAATGCGTAATTTCGCTAACCTCAAAAATAGTAACTCAAAACATAAAAACTATGGCTTTCGACATTGATATGATAAAAGCGGTTTATGCTAGAATGGATGAGAGAGTGAATGCTGCTCGAAAAGTCCTAAATAAGCCGATGACTTTAACTGAAAAAATTCTTTATTCTCATTTAGATGCTGGTTCAGCAACTGAGGAGTTTGAAAGAAGTAATTCATATGTTGATTTTAAGCCGGATAGAGTTGCAATGCAAGATGCAACAGCTCAAATGGCATTGCTTCAATTCATGCAGGCAGGTAAAAAGAAAGTAGCTGTGCCTTCAACAGCGCATGCAGATCACTTAATTTTAGCAAAACTTGGAGCGGATAAAGATTTGCAAGACTCGGTCAATTTGAACAACGAAGTATTTAACTTCTTAAGTTCAGTTTGCGATAAGTACGGAATTGGCTTTTGGAAACCAGGTTCTGGAATTATTCACCAAGTAGTTTTAGAAAATTATGCTTTCCCTGGTGGATTGATGATTGGTACCGATTCACATACCGTGAATGCAGGTGGATTAGGAATGGTTGCTATAGGAGTAGGTGGAGCTGATGCAGTTGACGTAATGGCCGACATGCCTTGGGAATTGAAATTTCCAAAGTTAATTGGCGTGAAATTAACTGGAAAGTTAAACGGTTGGGCTTCAGCAAAAGATATAATTTTAAAGGTGGCCGGAATTTTAACTGTAAAAGGAGGAACCGGAGCAATTGTAGAATATTTTGGCGAAGGAGCTAAGAATTTGTCTTGTACAGGAAAAGGGACTATTTGCAACATGGGCGCAGAAATAGGAGCAACAACTTCTACATTTGGGTATGATGATTCAATGAGACGTTATTTAGCTGCAACAGGAAGAGAAGATGTAGTTGCTTTGGCTGACGAGGTTGCTGATCACTTAACAGGTGACGATGAGGTGTATGCAAATCCAGAGCAATACTTTGATCAAGTAATTGAAATTGATTTAGATGTTTTAACACCACATTTAAATGGACCATTTACTCCAGATTTAGCAACACCAGTTTCAGAAATGAAAGCAAAGGCAGCTGCTAATGATTGGCCAATAGATATTGAATGGGCTTTGATTGGTTCTTGTACAAATTCATCTTATGAAGATTTGACAAGAGCAGCATCAATTGTAGAAGATGCGTTTAACCAAGGAGTGAAACCGGTTTCTAAATTGGGAATTAATCCCGGTTCAGAGCAAGTGCGTTTTACGGCAGAAAGAGATGGATTGATGGATAGCTTTAGAAAGTTTCCTTCGGTAAGCATTTTTACAAATGCTTGTGGTCCGTGTATTGGGCAGTGGGATAGAGAAGGAGCAGAGAAAAAAGAAAAAAATTCAATCGTTCACTCTTTTAACAGAAATTTTTCTAAAAGAGCAGATGGTAATCCAAATACCCATGCATTTGTTACGTCTCCAGAAATGGTGGCCGCAGTAGCAATTAGTGGTAAGTTAGATTTTAATCCAATTACAGATACCTTAACCAATTCTAAAGGAGAGCAGGTAAAACTAGCTGAGCCAGTTGGGATGGAATTACCTGAAAAAGGTTTTGATGTTGAGGATAACGGATTTCAAGCACCCGCTGAAGACGGAAGTGGAATTGAAATTAAAGTGGCGCCAGATTCAAAAAGATTGCAATTGTTAACTCCATTTGCTGAGTGGGATGGGAAAAATATTATTGGTGCTAAGTTGTTAATTAAGGCATTCGGAAAGTGTACAACTGATCATATTTCTATGGCAGGTCCATGGTTAAAGTACAGAGGTCATTTGGATAATATATCGGAAAACTGCCTAATTGGTGCAGTTAATGCTTTTGGCAAGGCAACTAACGAAGTGGTTAATCAATTGAACGGCGAAAAAGGTCCTGTTCCAACAACCGGAAGAGCTTATAAAGCGGCTGGTGTTCCAACTATTGTTGTTGGAGATCATAACTATGGAGAAGGTTCTTCAAGAGAGCATGCAGCAATGGAACCAAGACATTTAGGTGTGATGGCTGTAATTGTAAAATCTTTTGCTAGAATACATGAAACAAATTTGAAGAAACAAGGAATGTTAGGATTAACCTTCGCAGTAGAATCAGATTATGATAAGGTAATGGAAGATGATACGTTCAACTTTGTAGATTTAGAAAACTTTACTCCTGGAAAGCAATTGACTTTAGAAATAAACCATGCAAATGGAAGTAAAGAAGAAATTAAATTAAATCACACGTATAACGAGCAGCAAATCGATTGGTTTAGAGCAGGCTCTGCTTTGAATATGATTCGAAAGTCTATAGTATAATTAGGGTATAAAAATAGAATATGGCATTAACAGATATAATAAACAACGACCTCAAAGAGGCAATGAAAGCAAAAGACAAAGTAAAGCTTGAGTCTTTGAGGGCGATCAAATCAGCATTGCTAATGGCTGCTACTGAAAAGGGAGCCGCTGATTCTTCTGATGAAGCTGAATTAAAAATGTTGCAAAAGTTAGTAAAGCAACGAAAAGATGCTGCAACTATTTTTTCTGAGCAAGGGAGAGAAGATTTGGCTCAGCCAGAATTGGATCAAATTGCTATTATTGAAGCCTATTTGCCAGAGCAAATGGGAGAAGATGAGGTGAAAGCAATAGTTGACGCTGTTATTGCTCAAGCTGGCGCTAGTTCAATGGCAGATATGGGAAAAGTAATGGGAATGGTAAACCAAAAGTTAGCAGGAAAGGCTGATGGAAAGCTAATTGCAGGATTCGTAAAATCTGCATTGGCTGGTTAGTAATAAACTGCTTTTATTAGATTAATTTAAAACGCTTAACTTTAGTTCTTTGTAACTATAGTTAAGCGTTTTGATTTTTTGGAGTTCATTTCCTTTTATTCGTCTCGTGATTCCATTTGGATTGGGGATATATCTTGCTTCTGCTTATACGTTAAGTTTAAATCCATTGATTGCAGCAATTCTGCTAGCACTGTCGGTTGCCTTCTTAGTCCTGCATTTTTTCAATCGTAATTTTTCCATCAATTATTTTTCAGGAATACTTGTTGCAGGGCTATTTTGTGTTTTAGGAATTATTTATAGTTCTACTTATAATAAATTAGAAACGAAAGGGGTAAACGTAGTTCCGTCAAGTACCGTTTGGGTGGGAGAGGTTAAAACCGTAAAGCGGAAACAAGACCGAATTTCGTCTTTAGTAGTTCAGGTTGAAAGATTCAGGAAGGAAAGTGTATGGACTGAAAGTAACTTTAAGCTAATCGTTTATAATCGGGATAGCTTGTTTGATGTTTCTGTTGGAGATGTTATTTCTGGGAAAGGGATGTTGCTGGCAACCATTGCTCCTCAAAATCCTGCTCAATTTAATTATAAGAGTTTTCTAAAATATAAAAACATACACCTCACCACTTTTGAAGATGAGTTTATAAAAGTAAATTTCATTAATTCACTTATTCGTTATGCTGAAAAGGCTCGAGCTTCGATTATTGAGATTTACAGAGAACTCGGCATTGAAAATGAGAATTTAGCTGTATTGATCGCTTTGACGCTTGGTGATAAATCGTATCTGGATTTTGAATTGCAAAAGCAATACGCAGGAGCAGGAGCAATGCACATTTTAGCAGTTTCGGGTTTGCATGTAGGAATTGTTTTTTTGATTTTTAATTTTTTGTTGAGCAAGTTGCCGGATCGTTTTGAGCTTAGAATTTTTAAAACTTGTATTCTTCTCCTTGTCATATGGGCCTTTGCGTTTTTAGCTGGGTTGTCTCCTTCGGTTCAAAGAGCAGGTTGGATGTTTTCTTTTGTCATACTTTCTAAACTATTAAAACGCAACTCAAATATTTTAAATTCTATTGCAGTTTCAGCCTTTCTCCTGTTACTAATAGATCCTAATAACTTATTTCAATTGGGCTTTCAGCTTTCTTATTCTGCGGTTATTGGAATTGTTTTAATGCATCCAGTAATATATAAGTTGCTTTATATTAAAAATGGGGCGTTAGATAAAATTTGGAGTTTATTGGTTGTTTCATTAGTAGCTCAAATAGCTACTCTGCCCTTTACTTTGGCGTATTTTCATCAGTTCCCTAATTATTTTCTTTTGGCAAACTTGTTTGTAATTCCTTTGGCTTTTGGCATAGTAGCTGGGTCTGTAATTGTCGTTTCGTTATTTCTGATAATTGGTACAGATTTGTATCTTGCCGTTATTCTAGATTTCTTTTTGAGTTTTTTAAATAGAACAATTGTATTCATTACCGGAATTCCTGGAGCTATTTCGGAAGGCGTTTGGCTAGAACCCATTTCTGTTTTTTTTGTGTTTTGTGGAATAGTTACATTCATTACCTTTTTGTATTACCAGAATATGCGTCGATTGATTGTAGGCCTTTGCTTTATAGTTTGCGTTCAGGTTACAGAACTTATTAGTTCTCACCACAGTTTAAATCGCAAGCAAATTACATTTTATGCGTTATCAAATCCCACATGGAGTGTTGTTCAAGGGCAATTTGCTGACATATATTCGCTTGAAGGGGGAAGGGAATATGATAGGAAAATGGTGACGGATCATATGAATTCGATTGGGGTTCAAGAATTAAACTGGATATCCGTGGAAAAGATTCCCAACAAGATAATTACTGCAGGTAATCGGACTGTCTTATTATTTCCAGATGTTGAAGTTGCAGATTGTCTGCAGAAGAAGGTGGATTATATTCTTCAGAAATCTCAAATTGAACCATTAGTTTCTAGCAAAGCAATTGTATTAGATTATTACTACAGAAACGAAGAACAATTAGCTCTTTTTGATAAGAAGCCTAATTATTATAATTTTCGAAAAGATGAGGCACTTACTTCTGCTTTTTAATCGTAAGCAGAACGACAATAGGCTGATAAATGAACAATTTATAATGCTTTATCGTTATCTTTAGGGCTCTTAAAATTACCTGTAGATGAAATATACTTTAACTTTTTCTGCCATTTTATTAATGGCAAACCTGTCTTTTGCTGGGCAAAATTCTCAGTATCAAGTCGTGAAGCAAAGACTCTCTCTTGAATCAAGCAAAATACCGACGTACATTGAATACTCAAATGAAAAAAGACCAGCTCTATCTGAACTGAAAAACTTATTCCAAAATTATTGGAAAGGAGTTGATGGATTTGATTTTGTAGAAATAGGTCAAGAGGTAGATCAGCTTGGTTTTACGCACATTCGATATGAACAAACGTATAAAGGTGTTCCAATTGAATTAGCTGAATGGATTGTTCATATTAAGAACAATGAGATTTATTCAATGAATGGGAAGTTGATCGATCAAGTTCCGAGTTCAACTCAAAACTCGATTTCAAAAAAAACAGCATTCTCTGCGGCAAAGAGATATGTAGGGGCAAAAAAGTATAAATGGGAAATTCCGGCGGAGGAAAAGCACTTAAAATTTGAAACGGGAAATCCTTTTGCTACGTACTATCCAGCACCTGAAATGAAGTTCATTGGTAAATCTATGGAATTAAGCCCGGGAGATTTACACCTGACATATAAGTTCAATATTTATGCTCAAGAACCGTTGAGCAGACAGGAAATATATGTAGATGCATCAAGTGGAAACATAGTTTTTACTAATAATTTGATTCATACGGCAAATACCAATGGAACGGCGCAAACAGCATATAGCGGAACACAAACAATAAAAGTTGATAGTACTGCTTCGAATGCGTTCAGTTTGAATCAAACGTTAAATGGTAACGGCGTAAATACCTATAACATGTTGCGAGGTACCAGTTATGCCAATTCAGTTAATTTTACAGATGCAGATAACAATTGGAATAATGTAAATTTACAAAAAGACCAATATGCGACTGATGCTCATTATGGTGCAGAAAGTACACATGAATATTTTCAAGTGAAGTATGGTAGAAATTCAATTAATAATAGAGGTTTTGCATTAAATAGTTATTTGCACTATCGTATATTTTTTAACAACGCATTTTGGGATGGTCAGAGAATGACTTACGGAGATGGCTCAGGGACTTCAACTCCTTTTTGTGCTTTGGATGTTTCTGGTCATGAAATTTCTCATGGGCTTACAACTTTTACCGCAAATTTGATTTATGCAGATGAATCAGGTGCATTGAATGAATCCTTTTCTGATATTTTCGGAACCGCAATTGAATTTTTTGCTCGTCCAAACAGAGCCAATTGGTTATTAGGAGAAGACCTTGGTAGCGCATTGCGTTCCCTTTCAAACCCAAGACAATATGGAGATCCTGATACCTATGATGACAATCTATGGAGAACTACAGCATTAACAGGAGGTTGTACACCTACAGGACAAAATGATCAATGTGGCGTGCACACAAATTCTGGAGTTCAGAACAAATGGTTTTACTTATTAACCATGGGTGGTTCTGGAACAAACAATGCTCCAACTCCCCAAGCATACAATGTTGTAGGTTTAGGGATGGATACTGCAGCAGCAATTGCATTCAGGAATTTAACTATCTATTTAACACAATCTTCAAACTTTGCAGATGCTCGATATTATTCAATTCAGTCGGCAGTTGATTTGTATGGAGCTTGTTCGCCACAGCACATTTCAGTTACAAATGCTTGGCATGCAGTAGGTGTTGGCACAGCTTATTCTCCAGGAGTTACTTCAGATTTTTCTGCAAGCTTAACACAAGCTTGTGCTCCTAGCTTAACTACAAGTTTTACTAATAATTCAAATAACGGAACCTTCTTTACATGGAATTTTGGTGATGGAACTTTCTCTACAACAAGAGATCCTGTTCATACATATATAGCTTACGGTCAGTTCGACGTTTCATTAATTGCTAACGGCGGAGCTTGTGGGATTGACACAATGCTAAAAACTTCATTTATTGACATTGATAGCACTATAGGTTGTGTTATTATTTTGAATAATTTGAGAAATTCAATAGAGACAGATTGTTCTGGTAAAATATTCGATAGTGGAGGAGCTAATGGGGATTACCAGGCAAATGAAAACGGAGTGGTAGCGATTGTGCCAGTTAATGCAGCTACTGTGACTTTGACTTTCCCATTTATTGATATAGAGTCCGGAACTGCAGGTACACTATGTAATTATGATGTTTTACGAGTTTTTGATGGACCAACTATTTTTTCACCATTATTGGGCGAATATTGTAACAACAATTTGCCAAGTTCCATTACTTCAACAAGAGGTTCCATTACAATTCAATTTGAATCTGATGGAGGTGTTGAAGAGGCTGGTTTTGAAATAGATTGGACATGTAATTATCCAACAACTCCACCAGTTGTTGACTTCGCAGTTAGCGAAACTTCAACCTGTGATGGAGAAATTGTTTTTACAGATGGTTCTACTCAAATTCCAACAAATTGGTTTTGGGACTTTGGTGACGGGAATAATTCAATTCAACAGAATCCAACTCATAACTATACAATTAATGGAACATATTCTGTTAAACTAGTTACGTCGAACTCATTTGGAGCAGATTCTACAACTAAAACAAACCTAATAGTAGTTACAAGACCGGCTGGTCCTGCTGTTACTAATGATACTGTTTGTATTGGTCAGTCAGCTACTCTGACTGCTTCTGCTCCTGGGGCAGTTAACTGGTATTCTGCAGAATTTGGAGGGAATTCAATTGCTACAGGGAATAATTATTCAATTCCTTCAGTAACTGCAAATACACAAGTTTGGGCAGAAAATTTGCTTGCATCACCTATACAAACTGTAGGACCCGTAGCAAATACAATAGGAACTGGAGCAAATTTCAACAACTTTCAATATTTAATATTTGATGTTCTGGATAAAATTGAATTGATTTCGGTTCGAGTTTATTCTGGTGCTTCGGCAAACAGAACAATTGAATTGAGAGATGCAAACGGCGTAGTTTTACAAACCTTAACTCGATTTGTACCAGCTGGTCCTTTCAGAATTACATTGAATTTTAAAATTGATCCAGGAACTAACTATCAATTGGGTGTTGCAGCTGGTACGCAACCGAACTTTTATAGAAATAACAGTGGAACAAGCTATCCGTATACTATAGCTAATAAAATTTCAATCAAAACCAGCAGCGCAGGTACAAACCCTACAGGCTTTTATTATTTCTTCTACAATTGGAGAGTGAAAAGTCCTACCTGTGTAAGTGCAAGAATCGCTGTGAATGCAATTGTAGATACTACTTGTAATATTACCTCCGTCGCCGAATTAAATGCTTTAGAAAATGGCTTTAAGGTTTTTCCAAATCCAACGCATCATAATTTCACCGTTGAAACAAATGGCAAGATCATTAATCAAATTAGAGTGTTGGACGTTTCGGGTAAAGTAATTTATACACTACAGAACAATAGTATTGAGTCAAAGCTTGTGGTAAATAGTTTAAACTGGGAATCTGGAGTTTATTTCATTCAAATAAATACTGATAGTGGAATTTTCCACCAAAAGGTAGTTGTAACCCATTAATGATATGAAAAAAATACTATTCGTTTTATTTTGTGTTTGTTCTCTTGGAGCTCAAGCCCAAATATCGATTCTTAACGGCAATGCAGCTGCTTCCGTTTTTCCAAATGCGGTTGAGGTCAAAGTAGAACAAGGAAATTCTTTTCCCTCATATATAGAGTTAGATGAAGTTGCAAATATTTCGGAAGAGGCATTTTTTACTTTACTATCTGCTGAAATTTTACCTTCTAATAATTTCAGCTTTCAGTTATTGAATTCAAATTCAGATCAGTTAGGTTTTGAGCACAAGCGTTATCGCTTATATTATGGTGGAGTTGAGGTTGCGTACTCTAATTTATCAGTGCACATTAAAAACAATAAGGTTGTTTCGGCTTCAGGGAATATAAAAGCAAATGTACCTTCCAACGAAGTAGCAGCGCTAAACATAGGAATTGCAAAAACAAATGCAGTAAATTTTGTAGGAGCTACTGAGTACATGTGGGAAATTGACAAGCCTTCTAATCATGCTCAAAGCGAGTTTTATCCAAGAGCCAAATTGATGTATTTGCCTGACTATTTTGATGGGAAGAATACCCTTGTATTAACGTACGCTTTCAATATATATGCAAGTGAACCGTTGATTAGAGAGTTAATATTTGTAAATGCGCAAAATGGCAACATACAATTTCACGAAAATTTAATTCATACTGGAGGAGACTCAAAAGGAACTGCAGTTACTGCATATAGCGATACACACGATATTGTAACGGATAGTTTGCCAGGTTATTTTAGACTAAGAGACTCTACAAGAGGAAGTGGAGTTGTAACTTTGAATTGTCAAGGTCAAAAAAATTACCCTTCTGCTGTTGATTTTATTGATTCAAATAATTTTTGGAATAATTTTAATGCAAGTCGTGACGAGTTTGCTTCAGACGCTCATTGGGGCACAGAAGCCACATATGATTATTTACTGAACATTCATAATCGAAATAGCATTAATGACAGTGGCTTTGCCCTTGTTAGCTACATACATTACGATCAAAACTATGCAAATGCATTTTGGAATGGAACGGTTATGACCTATGGGGACGGCAATAACACTTCATCCCTGAGCAATCCTCTAGTATCCTTAGATATTGTTGCTCATGAGATCACACATGGACTAACAGATAAAACAGCAGATTTGATTTATGCAAACGAATCTGGAGCATTAAACGAGTCCTTCAGTGATATTTTTGGTACGGCTCTGGAGTTTTATGCAAGACCGAATAGAGCAAACTGGACTATTGGAGAAGATGTTGGAGGTGCAATTAGAAGTATGGTGAATCCAAATGCCTTTAGCCATCCTGACACGTATGATGGACTGAATTGGAGGCAAACAAAAGGCTGTATACCAACAGCAGGAAATGATAGATGCGGAGTTCATTCAAATAGCGGAGTACAAAATTATTGGTTTTATTTATTAGTGAATGGCGGAGCCGGGGTTAATGATGCTGCAGATAGTTTCAATGTAGTAGGTTTGGGAATAAATAAAGCAGAAAAAGTTGCGTTTAGGAACCTCACTATTTATTTAAATCCCTCATCGAGTTTTGCTGAAGCGCGGTTTTATGCTATAAAATCTGCTATTGATTTGTATGGTGCATGTTCACCTGAAGTAGAATCGACAACAAATGCTTGGTATGCTGTTGGAGTTGGAGATGAATATCGAAATGTTGTTTCAGCTTCGTTCTCCGCTGTACATGACACAGCTTACTGTTATGTCCCCGTATTTTTAGATTTTAAAAGTGCTGGGTCTAATATTCAAAATTTTTTATGGGATTTTGGAAATGGTGATACAAGTTCTCTTAGAAACCCAACAGCAACCTATACCGCTCAAGGAACTTTCAATGTGCAATTAATTGGTGACGGAGGGACATGTGGCTCAGATACTGTTCTTAAAACGTCTTATATCGTTATAGATACGGTAACCGTTCCGTGCTCTTTTACTTTAAAAGATACCATCAATGTTCCATTAACTAATTGCCGTGGGAGGCTTTATGACTCGGGCGGTTTTGGGAATAATTATGCGACAAATGAGAACGGAATAATTACAATTTCTGTTGCTAGTGCCGATTATATTGAACTTGATTTTATTCAATTAGATATTGAAGCAGGTTCTGGTTTCAATTGTAATAAGGATTTTATCGAGATTTATGATGGTGCAACAATTGATGCGCCTTTTATAGGACGTTATTGTGCCAATTTTCTGCCGCTTAATAATAGGGTGTTGACGAGCTCTAATGCGGTTACTTTAAGAATGGTTTCAGATAATGCAGCTACCAATGCAGGCTTTTTAATGAATTGGGAATGCAAAACTGCAACAACTGCCGCTATTGCAGATTTCTCTGTCAATACGGATTCTACATGCACTGGAACGGTTAAGTTTAGAAATCGGTCTACAGAAGGCTATTTTTCTTCCGCTTGGAATTTTGGAGATGGGTCTAGCTCAACGGATTATCACCCGACTCATAACTATTATGCTGATGGTACATACACTGTAAGTTTAACAGTTACAAATAGCTTAGGATCGAATACAATTACTAAAACAAACAGCGTAACGGTAACTAAATTGAGTACGCCATCCTTTGCCAATGATACTGTATGTATAGGTGGGCAAGCAGGGATTAAAGTTAACGTTGCGTCAACAGGATTATGGTATAGAGATACAACTGCTAGTTCGATCTTTTCAGGTGATTCTTTGAGCTTGTTTAGTTTGCAAAATGATACAGTGTTGTACGTGAAGGATGTTAGCAATAATCAAATTTTTTCAGGAGGGCCGTTTAACAATATTGGAGTAGGAGCATACTCTTCTGGTAATGATTACATCACTTTTGATGTACATAAACCTATTCTATTGAGAACTATGATATTGTTTTCAAATAAGGGTGCTATAAGAAGAATGGATATTTGGAATAATCGAGGAGAACTAGTAGTCTCAAAAGATATTTATCTACCAGCAAGTCCGCTTCGCGTTAATATTAACATTGAATTACAACCCGATTCAAATTATAGAGTAGCTTTTAGTGACAGAGATGTAAGTTTATATAAAAATACAACTGGGGCTAATTTTCCCTACACCATCTCTAATTTGGTAACATTAAAAGGTTCTAATAGCGGAAATAGCTATCCTTATTTCTACCGATGGGGAGTATCTGAACTGCCTTGTGAAAGTAACTTGGTTGCGGTTAGAGCTATTGTTGATACAACTTGTAATATTGTAGGAATTCAAAATAATCAATTGGAAGAAGAATTGGTTTCCATTCGACCAAATCCATTTAAGAATAGTTTATCAGTTGAGTTTAAATTTAATACGGAAAAGCCTGTAACCTTTATAGTAAGAGCATCTAATGGACAAGAAGTATATCGAAAAAATGCTGTCCAATCTGTGGGATTTGAGACACTTGACTTAAATTTCTTAACGAAGGGTGTTTATATTTTTACAGTGATTGCGGAAGATAAAGTACAAACGTATAAAATAATTAAGTCGAACTAATTTGATTCGATTCTTTAAGTACATAATAATCGTTGCAGCAGGTATTTTACCTGCTGCAACTGTTTGTGGGCAAGACTCATTAGAAGTTAAAGGAAAAAATAGAAAAGTTGGGCTATATTCTTCAGCTGTATATGGTGTTGGTTTAATTGGTCTGAATGCACTTTGGTATAATGACTATGATAGGAGTAGTCTACACTCTTTTAACGACAATGATGAGTGGCTTCAAATGGATAAGGTAGGTCATGCTTATTCTACATTTACCTTGTCAAAATTATCTTACGAATTATATTCTCATAAAGATGAGAAGAGTCGGAAACAAGCTTTGATCTATTCAACTGTTTCAAGTTTTGCTTTTCTAACTACCGTAGAGGTATTTGATGGTTTCAGTAAAGAATGGGGTTTTTCATGGGGTGATTTTGCAGCTAATACTTCAGGAATTGCCCTTTTCGCAGCGCAAGAATATTTTTTTAAGCGTCAGATAATTCAGTTAAAGTATTCTTTCTACCCAACCGATTATGCAGATATTAGGCCGGATGTTTTAGGTTCAAGTTTGTTAGAGAAGGCATTTAAAGATTACAACGGTCAAACATATTGGGCTTCAGTAAACCTAAATGCTATTCATTCTCGTGTAAAACCAAAGTGGTTGTCCGTCGCGTTTGGTTTAGGTGCAGATCAAATGGTTTTTGCCAATCAATCGGAAAGTTTCTTTAATGGAGCACAGTATAATGCAAATCGCCAGTACTATTTAAGTTTAGATGTAGATTGGGAGCAAATCCAAACAAAAAAAGAGTGGCTTAAGTGGGTGTTTAAAGTTGCTAACTGCATTAAAATACCTGCTCCAAGCTTTGAGATGCAACGAGGGAAAAAAATTCAATTTAAGGCGCTATATTTTTAAATGAACAATTCTGGTCTTTCAAAGTGGAGTCTAAGTATTCCCGCCAAGCTAAGACTATCTGTTATTTTTCCTTTTTTAACCATTTCTAGAACTTCTTTTAGTGGTATTTTTTGTACCACTAAATCTTCATCATCGTCAGGTTCGGGTTCCAAAAAGTCAAGGCCTTCAGCTGTGTAAATAATTCCAAATTCGTCTGTTACCGAATTACTCGTATGAATCGTTTGTAACTCATCCCATATTTCAGCAACGATTCCGGTTTCTTCCCTTAATTCTCTTTTAGCTGTGGCTAAGGGGTTAGAATTTAGTTTGCATCCGCCTTCCGGTATTTCCCACGAATAAGTATTCAAAGGAAATCGGAATTGACCAACTAAATATGTGCAATTATCCTTGTCAATTGGAACTATTCCAATCGCAATATTTTGGAATGCTACTGTGCCATATACTCCGGGTTGCCCGCTTGGATTTAATACTTCATGATGTTCTACTTTAATCCAAGGGTTTTCATAAACCGTATTCTTTTTCAAAGTCTTCCAAGGATTCTCCTTATTATTCATGTGCTCTTTTTATCTTTACATTAAAGGACTAAAATAATGAATCTATCAATTGGCGATACAATTTATGTTACAGATGAGAAATTTGAAGGGACATTGCTTTCGTTTACTGCAGACAATGTTACAATAGAATGTCCTGATGGTTTTGAATATATTTTTGCCATTGAAAAAGTTTATAAGATAAATGATGAAGGAGAAGTTGAAAATAGACCAAGGGCAAAACCCGAATTAAAAAGCCCAAACAGCAGAAGTTTCAATTCCAATACACCTGAAGTACAACTTGTATTCAATACTAAAAACGTCGTAGTTGATTTACATTTGGAAGTTCTTATTCCGCATGGTCATCGTGCCTATTCAGACATTGAAGCATTGGGGCTTCAGCTGGATGTAGTGAGGAAAGTCATTCGCGAAGCAAATCGCCAGCGAATTCGAAAATTTGTTATGGTACATGGAGTTGGAAAAGGAAAACTTCGCAGGGAGATTCGAACTTTACTCGCAGATTCATATCCAGAAATTGAATTTTTAGATGGGAATTACCAAAAATATGGAGGAGGAGCAACTGAGCTAATTATACATCAGTTTGATTGAAGATTAGGCTTACTTTTGCATTAATAAATCGTTCTATCGTGCCAAGCAATTGGTAAGGAAAGTCCGGACAGCATAGAGTACCATACCTTATGAAAATGAGGGTTCCAATTTATTGGAAACAGCTAGTGCAACAGAAAATAAACCGTCTTGATTTATCGAGATAAGGGTGAAAAGGTGAGGTAAGAGCTCACCGCTCTGATGGCAACAAAGGAGGCTAGGCAAACCTTATGGGCTGCAAGGTCAAATAAACCGGTAATGGGGTGACTCGCCCTTCCGGAGGGTAGACTGCGAAGATAAATGATAGAATGTCCCTTTGGGATAACAGAATCTGGCTTATAGATTTATTTATTTAAAAAGCCCCACTCCGAATTTCGGAAAGGGGCTTTTTCTTTATGCTTGATTGATTATTGAACAATCAACTTCTCAATTTTTGAAACGGAAGCATTACTGATTTTTACGAAGTAAATGCCTTTTGCAATTTTGCTAATATCAATATTATTGATTCTAGCGCTTGCTGCTGTCATTATCTGACGATACACCAGTTTACCTTTTGTGTCTAGAATTTCAATGTTAATTGATTCTTTAGTTCTAGGAGCTATCAGGGTAAATTTCCCTTCACTCGGGTTTGGAAAAATTGTGAATTCAATTTTGTCAGAATTGCTCCTAACTATTGAAGTAGCAACATCAATAGAAATACTATCCACACCAAATCCTTCTTCAACAATAGAAGCATCAGATGAGAATGCAATTCTAACTTTTACACTGCTTTGGCCAGCAGCACCAGATAGCACGTTTGAAACAGTATCCCAGGTGTTGAGCCCACTTATATTGTTTCCATTCCAATACTGGTTGATAACGTCATTATACCAATTAATTGCACCTCCGTTGTCAATTAATTTAGTCCAAGTGTTTCCACCATTAGTAGATAATTCCACCCAACCTTCGTCACAACATGACTCAGTGTTGTACGTTTGGAGGTACGTAAGAACCGGATCGTTTGTTTGCCCACTAAAGTTCATACAAGGAGACTCTAAATAAGAATTTTCATTGTTGTTATGTACACCGGTTAAATTGGTTACCCAAGCTTGGGCTCCACTGCCTGCAGCAATAATGTTGGTTCCTGTCGGAATACCCCACGCCCAAGAAGAATTTGTTCCATATGCAGTCCATCCTCCATTCGAAGTTTCAAAGTTCTCTGTATAAGGAATAGAAACTACGGGGATGTTGTTAACTAAAGCTGTGGCAGAATCATTCGTTCTATCTCCATCAAAAGCTAAATCAGAATAAACTTGAATTGAGTACGTACTAAAAGCCGATAAATTTGCCGGTACAGCAAAGGAGAAAATTGAAGAATCTCCTGGGCTTAAAGCAACGAAACTGGTATCAATAATAATCGCTCCGTTGTTCACTGAATAGGATAAAGGAATAGTATTTAACGCTCCCAATCCAACGTTGTGTATTAGCACCTTAACGGTATCATTTCCTAATCCGCAACCTGATGTCGGTTCTGTAATTGCCAAAACTGCTATGTCGCTTACAGATGGTTCGTAAAGTCTAAAATCATCAATAGAGATGTCTCCACCACAACAACCTAAACTTACAGAACTAAATCTTACACTTAAGTTTCCAGCCCCTAAGAGACTAGATATATTTATTGATTTCTGAAAGAATGGATCAGCAACTGCATTTTGTTGAGCCCCAACAATTGAATCGACGATGACAAAGCCATTGTTGTTTCCAACTTCAATGTATAGTGTGTTAATTTCAGCACCTAGCATGTGATAGTAGAATTCTAAAGTTGCTCCGTTTAACAATGAAACATCAATGCAAGGAGAGGTTAATGTTGTAATATCTCCTATCGCGCCATTACTAGCTTCTGTATAAATGTAATTTGCAAATCCTGTAGTATTATCACCAGTTGGACCGGTAGCAAAAGATCCTGTTTGACCTGCATTAACTTGCCATAAGTACGTTCCAAAACCACCAACTGTTGACGTAGTGCTTGTCCATCCATTAATTAATCCAGTTCCCAAAGCAAAGGCATCAAAATTTTCTACAAAAGGAGCTGCTTTTAATGAATTATCTACAACCTGTCTCTTATACACATCTGACGCTGCCGACGATCTACTCTGTGTAG
>CAJXRL010000028.1 GCA_913059105.1 uncultured Flavobacteriales bacterium | reverse complement strand
TCTACACAGAGTAGATCGTCGGCAGCGTCAGATGTGTATAAGAGACAGGTTTTGTTCAAACCCCAAGTTCCAATTCCAGTTCCTATTAAGTATAAAATACAACCAATACCCCATGCTGCCATAACGGCGGCAATTCCAATGGCTATCCACCATGAACGGTTGGCTTTTCCAACTACGGAAGCCATAACGTCGTCAGTAATCTGACCGTATGATTTCTCACCTAGTATTAACGGTTCTCTTATCGCTGCTTCTTGATGCATTCTATCTTGTTTTAAGCAATATTTGATTCTACATTTCTCACCTTCGTTTGGTAATAGATGTTTGATTGTGTTCCAACTTCTTCAATAACTCTATATGCTCTGTTACTTTGAGAAGCTGCTAATACTCTACTTGATTTATCGTTGTAATCACCAAAAGTGATTGCACTGGTAGGACAAGCTGAAGAACAAGCCGTTTCGATGTCTCCATCCATTACAGGTCTAGATTCTTTCTTCGCATCTAACTTTCCTGTTTGAATTCTTTGGACACAAAGACTACACTTCTCCATTACCCCTCTTGCTCTAACGGTAACATCTGGATTCAATACCATTCTACCTAAGTCATCCTGAGATGGATTTAAATCAGCAAACTTGTCATATCCTAAATAATTAAACCAGTTAAAACGTCTTACCTTGTAAGGACAGTTGTTTGCACAATATCTTGTACCAATACATCTGTTATACGTCATTTGGTTCAACCCTTCATTACTGTGAGTAGTTGCCGCAACTGGACAAACAGTTTCACAAGGAGCATGGTTGCAATGCTGACACATCATTGGTTGATGAACTACCTGAGGATTATCCTCTGGCTGCTCCATCTCACCATAACTTCTAGTTTCTAATGAATCCGGAGTTGAGCTAAAATATCTATCAATACGCATCCAATGCATTTCTCTAGAACGACGAACTTCGTCTTTTCCAACTACAGGTACGTTGTTTTCTGAATTACAAGAAGTAACACAAGAACCACAACCGATACATGAATTTAAATCAATACTCATTCCCCAATGGTGACCCGCTGTAGCAACTGGATGAGCTGCCCATAAATCAACATCGTTAATATTCATTGGCCCTTCGTGAGTAGCCAACATATGAGCCGGATTAAAATCGTCTTTAACTCCCGTTTGGAAAACATCTAATGTTGTTTCACGAACAACAGATGTTCTTCCCATTACCGTTTGATGCGTTTGAGTAGTTGCAATTTGGTACTTCTGGCCTGCTGCTTCCATAGAAACATCGGTTGAGTAATTTTTCATGCCTTTCATTGCTGAAAAAGCATTAAATCCAATTACTTCATTGCTTTTACCAATCGCTTGACCGTAACCGATTGCCACAGACACTGTACCCGGGGCTTGACCTGGTTGAGCTACAACCGGCACATTCTCATAGGTTACACCGTTAATAGTAATGTTAATGGTATCTGCATCTTTTTGCTCCCCATATTCAGTAGCAAAACCCTCTGCCCTTGCCTCAACAGGGTTCATAGCAATATAGTTATCCCAAGTAATTTTTGAGATTGGATCAGGCAATTCTTGCAACCATGGGTTGTGAGATTGATTCCCGTTACCAATACCTACTTTAGAATAAAACTCAATTTCTAAATCTGAAGATTTTATTTTTGAAATAGCTGATACTGCAGAAGAAGAGTTGTCTGTGAAGCTTGCAGATGCTGCTACAGTAGAATTTCCGATAAAGAAACCCGCTTCTAATGTTGTATTCCAAAAATCTTCAAACAATAAAGATTTTGATTGCATTGGAAATGCAACTTCACTCCAAGTAGCTTTAATATAATCGTAATATGTCCCATCTAGTCCCATCCAAGAAATCAAACAATCTTGCAATTGCTTGGTATCAAAAAGTGGGCTAATTGATGGTTGAGTTAATGAATAATGTCCTGCAACAGCATTGGCATCATTCCATGACTCTAAATAATGTGCAGCTGCACCAACCATTTTTGCTTCAGCTGAAGTTTCATTTGGTCTGCTTGCAAATACAATAGATGTTTTTGCTTTGCTCATGGCACCTTTAAAGTCCATGTCAGCCGGCATATTGTAAACAGGATTTGCTCCGTCGATGATTAATACATCTACAGAACCTCCTTTTAATTCTTTTACCAAACCTGCTACATCAGCATCCATTCCTTGTCTTTGGAAAGATGGTTTGTTAATGTTTATGGTTTTACCATAATTGCCTAACATTTGGTTAATAGCAACTACTACATTCTGAATATTTTTATCATTTGACCCGCATAGAACAACAGATGCTCCTTTGTTTGCCATCAAATGTTCTGCAGCCATTTTTACTTTTGGTGCAGCCCCAGATTTATTTCCATTTAAGTAATTGTAAATGGCAACGACCGTTTTCCCATATTCAGAAGGCTTCATTGGCATTCTAACATCTGCGTTAGAACCACTCAATGAAAGTGACGCTTCGAATTGGAAATGCTTGGACATCCAACCATTTTCTGGTTTTCTACCTTTTGCATATTGAGAAGTCAATTCAAGTGAAGATGGGAAGCTGTTCATAAAATCAGCACCTATACTTACAATTGATTTAGCTTTTGACAAATCATACGTTGGAAGTGCAGCAACGCCAAAACTCTCTTTGTTTGCTTCTAACATTCCACTTGCAGATACAGCATCGTAAGAAACGTGCTTAATATCTGCTGCAGGATTAGCAGCTACAAATTCACTTACTAGCTTTTTAGTGGAAGGGCTTGTAATGGTATTTGTTAAAATTCTAACTTTCCCCCCTTTTGCTATAACCTCTGTAAGTTGTTTTTTAACCGTTGAGTTAAATTTTGACCAAGAAGTTGACACGCCCTCCATTTGCGGAGCTCTGTATCTTTTCTCGTCATATAGCGACAAAACAGAAGAGTTAACCCTTGAGTTAATCGCTCCATTTGTAAGTGGAGACTTTTTATTGCCTTCAATTTTAATTGGACGACCTTCTCTCGTTTTAACAACGATGTCACAGTAATCGAAACCATCAGAATAATTTGTTGCAAAATAATTTGCAACTCCTGGGTTCGTTTTGTCTCCTTTAATTACATGAGGTATAACCTTATTTACGGGAGCTTCGCAAGCTGCTAAAGAAGCCGCCGTTACTCCAAAGCCAAGATACTTCAAGAAATCTCTTCTTGATGTACTTGAGTTCTCCAACAAACCTTCATCACCCAAGAAATCTTCTGCAGGTAAATATTCGTTGAACTCTTGTGATTTCACCTTTTGAAAAGCTGGTGAGTCATTCAACTCTTCAACTCCTTTCCAATATTTTTTATTATTTGACATAAGCTTTATACTGCTTCTTGTTAAATCTTAATAATGACACTTTCCACACTCAATTCCTCCTAATTCAGAAACGGTAATTGTACCATCTTCTAAATATTGTTTCTTCAACTCTTCTGGAAGTCTTTCGTGAATTTCATCGTAATAACCGTTATCGGCCATTTGAACTTTTGTTTCTCTATGACAATTGATACACCATCCCATAGTTAATTCGGCATACTGCTTTCCAACCGTATACGTCTCAACTGGACCGTGACATTTCTGACAAGCGATTTTTCCAACTGTTACGTGCTGAGAGTGATTGAAATAAACATGATCAGGCAAATTGTGAACTTTTACCCACTTGATTGGCTTTTGATTTGGACCGTAAGTTTTAGTTACTGGATCAAAATCCAATGCGGTATAAATTTTACTTATCTCTTCTTTTCCGTACTGCGGTCCTTCCTGAATATATGTATGACAGTTCATACATAAGTTTGGAGAAGGAATTCCTGCAGACTTCGAGTAAGAAGCACTATTATGGCAATAATTACAGTCAATTCCATTTGTTCCTGCATGCAACTCATGAGAAAACTTAATTGGCTGCTCCGGCTCGTATCCTTGAAAAACTCCAACACCAAATGCAGAATCCCATCCACCTTTAGCGAAAAGACATAAACAAACTATACCTAGCAAGGCAAAAATGGTCTTGTTTTGAGAAACCGTTATTCCCAACGCTTGCGTCAACGTAGTTTCTTCTGGCATTTCCTCGCCAGAATCTCTCGCCTTAGCAGCAGTAAATATGTATTGAACTTTTCTTAGTAAAATAATTAGAATTAAGAACAAAACAACTATACCAACAATAGTATAGCTTGACATTCCTTCATCTTCTACTGCCACAGGACCATCCTGAACAACCACATCAGCAACCGGCGGCTTATATGCCTTAACGTATTCCAAAATTGCATCAATCTGAACATCCGTTACAGGTTGAGCTGGCATAGCAACCTTTGCATATTGCTCATATACAGCTACCGCTTGATCATCACCTGAAGCAATCAACGCCCCAGAATTTTTGATCCATTTATACAACCACTCTTTTTCGTATTTGTCGTAAACACCTGCAAGACCGGGACCAACCAATTGGTTTGCTCCAGGACTGTGGCAAGAGGCACAGTAGCTTTTGAATAATTTTTCTCCGTCTTCTTGCGCTTGAAGTGACGTTGTTGACACACTAAATGCTAACAAAAAAGAAAACAGACCGAGAAAGAGGTTGGCTGGTTTTTTGAATGATATTACGTTCATATTTAGCTAATTAGGTTTTATCTTTTAAACCGTTATTGAGGTAAAACCATTTTTTACCGATTGCAAATTTAACCACAACTCTTATTGTTGCCATATCATTCCTATAAAATTAAAGCGCTACCGGCTAATTTAGAATGCTTCTAAATTACTGCTAACAAATGTTAAATTGCAGAAAAGGCTAATTGGCATGAACTTCGCTATCTTTGTTCAAAATTTGATTTCAATGAGATTAATTATCGTAGTAGCACTGTTCTTCAGCTTCTCATCTAGCTCGGCGCAAGACACTATTAAACATTATGCCCGACAGGTTAAGCAAGCTTCTATTTTATTAGATTCTTCTGCACAAGCAGTTACAATAGATTCAGCCAACAGCGTATTTGGATTAGTCGAAAAAAAGAGTGAAAAAATCGACCTACTAATAGAGGACTACTTAGAGAACAAAAAATACAACGGCTATCGCGTTCAACTTTTTTCTAGTGCGAATAGACTTGAAGCAGTTAAAGCCAAATCTAAATTCCTAAAAAATTTCGCTGACATTAAAAGTTATTTGGTGTACCAAGCTCCAAATTATAAAGTGAGAGTAGGAGATTTTTTAGACAGATTGGAGGCCAACCAACAACTTAAAGTTATACAGGAAATTTTTCCAAATGCTTTTCTAGTGAAGGGAGAGATTGAACCGAAAACAAAATAAACAACGCTTCAATTCATCAAAAGGGAGAATGCCTTAATACTTAAACAATAAAACACTCAATCAATTTCTGTGATCCAGCTAGACCTACCCACTTCAATTCCCCATTGAAATGGGTTTTGTTTGTCCTCTCTTTTTTCCCACTATTCATTTCAGCCCAGTATATTTCCGAACCAATTAATGAACTCTACTTAGAGCATCTAATTAAAATTAAAATAGACAGCGTGCGAAAAGTTCACCAACTGAAACCGCTGGTGAATGATTCTATACTTTACATTGCCGCAAAGCACCATTCAAATTATCTTCTAAAAGAGAGAAAGTTAACACATTACGAAAAAGGAATTTCTGAATATGAAACGCCACAATTGCGAGCGGAGTTCTACGGCGCAACAAAACATTATTTCGTTGGAGAAAATATTGCTCTAAACTTCTACTTAACGCAACTTAATAATAAAGTAATTCATAAAGATTACAAAAGCCTTGCTGCAGATATTGCAGCTCAATGGGTAGCTAGCAAAGGGCATTTTAAGAACATCATCACTAAAGAATATGATGTCACAGGTCTTGCGGTTTCAATAAATCGAGAAAATCGATCCGTTATCATTGTTCAGAAATTTGCAAACATTTTATACAAATATCAATTTCAAGAGAATGGTGATTTCTTTCAGTACTCAACTAATGACATTCAAGATCCTGCATCATCTTTCGACGAGGTGAATAAGACGCTTCATAAAGGATTACATGCATGGAAGCTAAAAAACCCTCAGCCGAAAAACGAATTATATTCCAACGATATTATAGACCAAGACAACAAAATACTTCGAATTGAGCCAAATGGACGCAACAATCGAGTGAGCACATCAGGAGTCTCGCATTTAACTAAATTGATTAACAAAAGACGAGATGGTCTTGCATTGGAATTTGTCAGTTACGAGTCTTATGCTTGTGGAAATCCTGAATATTACACAGCGCAAAGTAGAAGAAATGGCCAATGCCAATTCTCAGGCACTGTTAGCAAGCCAATTTATTATAAGAAGCTAAAGCAAAGAGTCAAATACAATTATTGGACTACCTTACAAAAAAACTTCACCACAGATTCTATTTTCAAGTCGATTAGAAACTCATTTAACCCACTACCTAAGAAGTATTTTAAAATAAATTTGGCAAAGTCTCCTGAAGACATGGCCGGTTTAGTTGAGTCCAACTTAGTTTACATTAACAAAAAAGAGGTTGTTAGAGTGAGACACCTTACCAATATCTGTGGAGATAAAATTGCCCCATACCCTTCACCCCAGTTTTACCTACCGATCAATATGGATACCATCCACTTGGTTATTCCTAAAATAGACTCTACCTATACGTTCTATTTTAAAAAAGGAAGCTCACAGTATAATTTTGATGAGATTAAGGAATACTTATTTCCAGATGTAGCAGAATATATTCTTGAGGAAATTAACATTCGAGCCTATTCCTCTATTGAAGGTTCAGAGCAAATTAACCTTAAACTTCAAAAGGAAAGAGCTCAGTCTTTGGCCACTGCCATTCAATCCAAACAAACATATTCGGCTCATGTATCCATCCAAACAGAATCTAATTGGCTTTTTTTCAACAAACAAGTTAAAAGCGATACTACTTTCGACTATCTTAAAGAATGGCCACAAAAACGCCAAAAAGAATACGTTGACTCGGTTGTTGGTTTAGAACAAAGGAATGAGCTTTTAGAAATTTTGCTCGATTCTCAGCGATATGCACAAATTCAAATAAAAGCTACATACAATTACAACAAGTTCAAATTCAAACTATATCAAAAAGAATATAAAAATCTAATAAGTCAATTAAATAGCAAGTCGGTGAATGCTTTAAAACCTTCCAGCATAAGCAACAGGTTATCCAAATTACTTGGCTCCATCTATTTTGAAATTAGAACAAGAAATTTAGACCCTTCCATTCTATATTCTTTTAAGCCCCCGCATGAAACAACAATGCTAACCTGCTTAATTCAATACACAAGCATGTGCCATAAATTAGGGTTAGAAGCGGAAATTAATTCCTGGACTAAATTAGAGAAGCTATTGATCTTTGCTCAAAAACCGACCACTGAGGCACCTCCTGATTATTCAATTATTCGCAGAAACGCGGTTGTTGAGTCGATTCTTGCTGTTGAAAACGATTCCATTGCATTGGCAATAAAATCGGAGAATATAGAAAGTAAGCTCAAACTTATCAATGAGCAGCACATTCATTCTGCATTCGAATTGGACTCCATCTTTATCAAAATATACTTGAACGTTTTAAATGAGAGAGACTTAATGGAATCTAAAGACATTTTTGATATTGCCGCACATTATATTTTTTCTAAGTATAATTCTAATAAAGTGTCAGAAACTGAGCTTTTACAAGTTGCCGAACTATTCGTTTTCATTGAACGATATGATTTAGCCTATTCGCTATTGCAACCAAGAATCAGCTTAGAAAATCCAAATCTTCCCCTTATCTTTCTGTTCACAAAATTAAGTTATCAGAATAGCATTGAATTTCCCGCTACAGGTTATGGAAAATGGCTCAGAACTATTCATCCGCTCTATCCTAAAAATGAATGGTGCTCTCTATTTGTAGGGCCCTGCAATATTAGCTTTCAAGTTTTTGATGATGAAAGTGTAAGAGACCTTTACTGTGACAGCTGTGCTGATTTTAAAAACTACGCCATTGAAATGTTAGAGGAAGAGGACAACGAAGTAAAATAAACCTTAAAATCAAGGCTCCTTCACGGTCCGTTTCAATTTCTGTGCAATTTTCTTAGGTGCTTGTTCGAGCTCTATATCTACTTTCTCTGTTCTTAGGCGCAATTAAATGTAAATACTGAATTCATGTCATTGACTTGCTAACTAATTCCGCTTCTCTTCAAAAAACAACTGCAACAAGTCCTTACAATCTCCAGCCATCGTTCCTCCTACAATTTCGGTTTTTGGATGAAACAAGGCTATTTTATCGATGGCTTGCTGACGAGGCCTTTCATCTTTTGCTCCAAAAACAACTCTTTTCAACTGTGTCCAATAAGAAGCCCCTGCGCACATCACACAGGGCTCAAGGGTAACATAAAGCGTACATTCTTTTAAATATTTCCCTCCTAAAAAATCAGCCGCCGCCGTGAACGCTTGCATTTCTGCATGAGCAGTAACATCATTCAAAGTTTCGGTTAAGTTATGCGCTCTTGCAATAATCTTAAAATCATGCACAATGACAGCTCCAATTGGAATCTCATCCTTGTCAAAAGCAATATTGGCTTCATTTAAAGCTTGTGTCATAAAATATTGATCGTCGAAAGGCTGAATCATAGTTGGAATGAAGAATGTTGAATGTTGAATGTTGAATGTTGAATGTTGAATGTTGAATGTTGAATGTAAAATTAGAAAACGATGAAGGACTAGAGATGAAAAAGAAAAGAAAAATTATAAAACGATGAAGGACTGCGGCTGAAAGATAAATGACAATTAATAAAAAGATGAAGAACTAAATACGAAAGAGAAAAGTTTACTTCAGACGCTATTCGTTTTATATTTTTTACTCTTTTTCCTTTATCTTTCTTTTTTTTCTCTGAAATACTGCGATTATAACTCCTTTACCAAAGATCATTCTATCACCTTCGCTAGTTAACATTGACTTTCCTAATTTCGCACAAAATTTAGAGCATGCTTAGAACACACAACTGCGGAGAATTACGCATTGATAATCTTAACGATACGGTAAAACTATCGGGCTGGGTACAAAAATCAAGAGACCTTGGCGGATTAACTTTTGTTGATTTAAGAGACAGATATGGACTAACTCAGTTGACGTTCAATATGGATGACAATGCAGAAATCTGTAAACAAGCACGAGCGTTGGGCAGAGAATATGTCATTCAAATTGAAGGAACTGTTGTGGAACGAAGCAGTAAAAATGATAAAATGCCAACTGGAAACATTGAAATCAATGTTTCTAAACTAACCGTATTAAATGCCTCCAAAACGCCTCCCTTCACTATCGAAAACGAGACTGATGGTGGTGAAGAGTTAAGAATGAAGTATCGTTATTTGGATTTAAGAAGAAATCCCGTTCAGGAGAAACTTTTCTTAAGAAGTAAGTTAGCAAAAGAAGTTAGAAATTACCTTGACAGTGCTGATTTCATTGAAGTTGAAACGCCTGTTTTAATTAAATCTACTCCTGAAGGAGCCCGTGACTTTGTTGTTCCTTCAAGAATGAACGAAGGGCAGTTTTACGCTTTACCGCAATCTCCTCAAACTTTCAAGCAATTGTTGATGGTTTCGGGTTTCGATCGCTACTTTCAAATTGTAAAATGTTTTAGAGATGAAGATTTAAGAGCGGATCGTCAGCCTGAGTTTACTCAGATTGACTGTGAAATGACTTTTGTAGAGCAAGAAGATATTCTTAGCACCTTCGAACACATGATGCGTCACTTATTCAAATCTGTAAAAGGAGTTGAATTAAAAGATTTTCCAAGGATGGATTATGCAGATGCAATGCGTTTATATGGTTCTGACAAACCCGACATTCGATTTGGCATGGAGTTTCATGATTTAAACGATGTAACTCAAAATTTAGGATTTAAAGTATTTGATGAAGCTGAACTAGTCATTGGCATTTGTGCTAAAGACTGCGCAACATACACTAGAAAACAACTAGATGCTTTAACTGACTTTGTTAGACGACCACAAGTTGGTGCCAAAGGATTAATTTATGCTAAGATGAATGAAGATGGCAGCATCAAATCATCGGTAGATAAATTTTACAACGAAGAGCAAAAGCAGGCTTGGGCAGATAAAGTAGGAGCTGAAAAAGGGGATCTTATTTTGATTATTTCAGGAGATGTAAATAAAAGTCGTTCTGCGATGAGCGAACTGAGACTGCATTTAGGAGCTGAATTAGGCTTAAGAGATAAAGATACTTTTGCTCCTCTGTGGGTAACAGACTTTCCTTTGTTGGAATGGGACGAGGAAACGAAACGTTTCCACGCCATGCACCATCCATTTACTTCGCCTAAACTAGAAGATTTTGACAAGCTGGAATCAGCTCCTGGAGAAGTTCGAGCTAATGCTTACGACATGGTAATTAATGGTGTTGAAGTTGGTGGTGGTTCTATCAGAATTCACAACAGAGCAACTCAGGAAAAAATGCTGAGCTTATTAGGTTTTACCGTTGAAGAAGCAAAAGCTCAATTTGGATTTTTAATGGATGCTTTTGAATTCGGTGCCCCTCCCCATGGTGGAATTGCTCTTGGCTTTGATCGAATGTGTGCCCTATTTGGTGGTTCTGAATCCATAAGAGATTACATTGCTTTCCCAAAAAACAACAGCGGTCGTGATGTGATGATAGACGCTCCTGCGCCAGTAAGCAAGGAGCAACTTGACGAACTTTTTCTTCAAACAAAACCAGCTAAATAGCCCTTTTTAGAATAAATTACCTTTGGTAACTAAATTTACTACATGATACATTCGATGACAGGCTACGGAAAAGCCGAAGGAATAATTGGTAATAAGAAAATTACTATTCAACTTAAATCCTTAAACAGCAAGCAAGCAGATGTTAGCGTGAAGGTTCCTTCGTTGTTCAAAGACCAAGAGTTGGTTTTTAGAAAAGAAATTGCCAAAGATCTTCAACGGGGTAAAATTGAAATGTATTTGTCTTACGAAGCAAACGAGAAAGACAACAGCTATGAAATAGACGAAGAAGTTTTTCAGCGCTATTACAACCAATTGAGTCTATTAAACGGTAAGTACAAACTAGAAAACTCTAATTTGACTGCAACCATCTTAAAGATGCCTGAGATTTTGAAAGCCAGAGAAGAGTCGACAAATGAGAACGATAATGTTGCTTTACTGGGTTTGCTATATGAGGCACTAAGTGAAATCAATACATTCAGAGTAGACGAAGGGAAAACTTTAGAAGATGACTTAACTGAACATATTAATGAAATTGAAAGTTTATTGACAGAAGCACTGAAATACGAGGACGAACGAACCGAAACAGTGCGAACAAGAATTTTGTCCAATTTAGAGGAATATCAACAAAAGGACAAAATAGACATGGATCGCCTAGAGCAAGAAATGATTTTCTACATGGAGAAATATGACATCTCAGAAGAAAAGGTTCGTTTAAAAGCACATTGCGACTATTTCAAAAAAACAATGTTGGAGGCCCAGGGGCAAGGGAAAAAACTTGGATTTATTTCTCAAGAAATTGGACGAGAAGTAAATACACTAGGATCTAAATCTAATCATGCACAAATGCAGAAATTAGTTGTTCAAATGAAAGATCAACTTGAAAAAATTAAAGAGCAGGTATTAAACGTATTGTAATGAACAAATGCATCATTTTCTCGGCACCATCTGGAGCAGGTAAAACGACTATTGTTAGGCGGTTATTAGAAGAAGGGTTCCCATTAGAATTCTCCATCTCAGCCGCGACAAGAGATAAAAGAGGAACCGAAGAAAATGGGAAAGACTATTATTTTCTTTCAGTAGATGATTTCAAAAGCAAGATTGAAAAAAACGAATTTATTGAATGGGAAGAAGTCTATGAAGATCATTTCTATGGTACTCTAAAGACTGAAATTGAACGAATATGGAAAAGCGGTAAAGCGGTTATTTTTGATGTTGATGTCGTTGGTGGCATTAATCTTAAAAACCATTTTGGCGAAAATGCACTTTCAATTTTTGTAATGCCACCAAGCATGAAAGCCTTAGAAGAGAGACTAAAGGGCAGAGGGACAGATAGCCCGGAACGTATTGAAAAGCGATTGGAAAAAGCCAAACAAGAACTCATTACAGCAGATCAATTCGATTTTGTGGTATTGAATGACGAGCTTGAAAAAGCAGTTGGTGCGGCAAATTTAATTCTGAAAAAATTCCTAACACAATGAAAAAAATAGGTTTATTTTTTGGGACATATAATCCTGTGCATGTAGGACATATGGTAATTGCTAACTACATGGTAGAGTTTACGGACTTGGATGAAGTTTGGCTGGTAGTGACGCCTCAAAATCCTTTCAAACAGAAAGACTCTATTTTGAAAGATTATGATCGTTTGCATTTAATGCACTTGGCCATAGGTGATGATATTCGATTAAAAGCTTCAAATATTGAATTTGATTTACCACAACCAAATTACACAGTTGACACATTAGTCTACTTGAGAGAGAAGTTTCCCAAAAATAAATTTTCACTAATTATGGGGGCAGACAATTTAAATCATTTTCATAAGTGGAAAAATCACGATGTTATTTTAGAAAACCATGAGTTATACGTCTACCCTAGAATGGACTCCAACGAAGGGGGCGATTTAAAAAGACATTACAAAGTCAATTATGCAGAAGCTCCGGTAATGAAAATATCATCCTCATTCATTCGAAAAGCCATCAAAGACGGAAGAAATGTAAGGCACTATATGCCCTCGAAGGTTTCAGAGTATGTTGCGGAGATGAACCTGTATAAATAAAATTACAAATTACGAGTCTGGGAATTACGAATGGTTTTAAATTGGACTTTGTGGTTAAAGAAAACATTTTTCATTCTTCATTCGCAATTCTTACATCCTCCCCACCAACTCTTCGTACAACTTTGTTAAATCCTTTTCTGCTCTACCGGCAATTTCTAAAATATCTGCAATAGAAACTGGGTGCAAATTATCAGGATCACACTCATCAGTTAACACGGATATAGCAGCGCAAGGCATGCTCATGTGGTTGGCAACAATAACTTCAGGCACAGTTGACATGCCAACCGCATCGGTACCAATGGTTCTCAAATATCGATATTCTGCCCTGGTTTCCAAGTTTGGACCAGCTACAGGAGTGTACACTCCTTCGTGCAGCGTAATTCCTTTCTCTTTGGCAATGACTTTCAATAGGTCATTCATTTCCTTATTATAAGGCTGACTCATATCAGGAAATCTTGGACCCAATTCATCGAAATTTTTTCCTCGAAGTGGATTATCAGGAAGCATGTTAATATGGTCATCAATTAACATCAGTTCTCCTTTTTTGAAATTAGGATTTACCGTACCTGCAGCATTTGAAATTAAAAGCTTTTCAATACCTAGTAATTTCATTACTCGAATTGGAAACGTTATCTCTTGTCCTGAGTATCCTTCGTAATAATGAAATCGACCTTGCATTGCCAACACTTTTTTGCCGTTCAAATTCCCATAAATAAGTTTACCTGAATGAGACTCAACAGTTGATACCGGAAAATTGGGAATATCAGCGTAGTCGATAGTCTGTTCTGCATCAATTTGCAACGCCAAGTTGCCTAAACCCGTTCCTAAAACGATCCCAATTCTTGCACTATCAACTCCTCTCGATTTAATGTAATCTGCTGCCGCTCTAATACTTTCCATGTCTTTGCTATTTTAATTTATACCCAGATTGTTCCAAATCCTCAAGGGTGTCCAAATCTATTAATTCTTTCAATAAGCTCACCGATAAATTTTTAGATTTTGCTTGCCGAATCGTTTCTTCTAACACCAACTCCGTGCTCCAAGTAATTTTTTGAAACAATTCTGGGTGGAAGTTATTTGTACCCAATAGATAATACCCTCCATCATTAGCTGGACCAATCACCACATCTGATTTATCTAGTTTTTCGAAGGCCTCTTCGATTGTTTCAGATTCTAAATCATAACAATCACTGCCTATAATTATAACTTTCCCTTGTTCTTTAAAAGTGTTACTAAATGCCGCTGTAATCTTTTCTCCTAAATCCCCTTCAGATTGAATGTGTTTTGAAAAATCCCTTTCACTCCAGATGTCTTTTGAAATTTGTTCTGAATAAAAAAGATGTTTTTCCGCATCAACAGCAAGACATTCTTTTCTACATTTTTCAACCAAATCATTGTACACTTCAAGTGCCTTGCTATCGCCAATTGACTTTGCTAAACGAGTTTTAACAGTTCCTAGAACTGGGTTTTTCACGAAAACAATTAAACGCTTTTGCATGCTACGCTACTGTTCCTTGACAACTTGACCCAGCTCCTGCAGTGCAGCCGTAACAATGCTGATTGATTAAAATTGTTCGAGCCGCCAACTTTTCTATATTGAAATCATTAATGTGTTGAGTGCTCTTATCTGCCACTTTCATGTCTAACTGCTGATTAAAATCGCAATCATACATATAACCGTCCCAATCTACTGAAATAGTGTTTTTACACATTACCCCATCAACAGCGGCAGGATTAAAAGCCATTACTAACTTTTCCATGTATTCCTCATAGTTATCGCTCGCTACCAAATAATCTAAAAACCTACTAATTGGAATATTGGTAATTGCAAATAGTGCATGAAAATCAATATCAAAATCATTCTTTAAATTTTTCTTGAATTCAGCTTCTAATTCCATTTGATCACCAGGCAAGAACGCCCCTGTTGGATTGTACACCAAATCCAGTATCAAATCACTTCCTTCAATACCGTAACCCACATCATTCAAGGATTGAAGTGCTTTAATCGATTTTGCAAAAACCCCGTCGCCCCGCTGCGCATCTGTTTTACCAGCCTGATAATAGGGCAAAGACGAAACTACATGCACATTGTGCTTCTTGAAAAATTCAGGTAAGTCGTAATGCTTTTTGTTGGCTCTTATGATGGTTAGGTTGGAACGAACAATAATTTCCTGAACGCCAATATTAGTTAATTCTTCAACAAACCATCTAAAAAGTGGATTCATTTCAGGCGCTCCACCGGTTAGATCAACTGTGGGAATATTGTTCGCTTTCAAGATTTCTATACAACGTTCCAAATGATCTTTGGTCATGATTTCCTTTCGGTCAGGGCCTGCATCTACATGGCAATGCTTGCAAACCTGATTACACATGTATCCTAAATTAATTTGGAAAATTTCTAACTTATTTGGTTTTAACGGGAATTGGTTGATTGGTTTCAATTTGTCAACAAACGTTGGCAATTCCGTTTTAAATGGCTCGCCTGCTAATACCTTTAGCTGATTTTCAATCATTGCCAGTTTATTTCCACTGGCTTTTAGAGATTTAATCATGTTCTTTTATTGAATTCGATTACATCGATTGTTTTTTCACTTTGTTCATCATTTGAACACTGTGTACTAAAGTTGCTCCACCTTTAATTGCTGCCGCTACATGAACTGCTTCCATCATTTGAGCCTCGTTAATTCCTCTTTTCAACGCATCCTCAGTATATGCATCGATGCAGTATGGGCATTGTTCTGAATGCGAAACCGCTAATGCTATCAACGACTTTTCTCTTGCTGTTAGCGCTCCTTCTTTGAAAACTTCTCCATAATAATCAAAAAATTTCTCTGCTAACTTAGGTTCAAAATCAGCTATTTCACCGAATTTTTTTAAGTCTTTTGGGTTGTAATATGATTTTTCCATGTCTCGAAAATACTTCCGTTTCTTTATTTGTTAATGTTCCAATTGTATTCTTTGAAACTAATTTTATCGGTAGTCAGTTTTGTTGTAGAATACTTATTCAAATAGTCTGCAACACTTCCACTTTTAGTAAAATCATCTTTGTACCATTCAAATAATTTTGACACTTGAGCTTGATTAGCCGTAACCGAATTTTTTGAAGAGTTATTGATAAACTCTTTTGCCGCCTTCTCCAATTTCTCCTCTAACCCTTCAGCGAAAAAAGCTGTATTAAATAATTTTGGGCAAGAAATAGATGCACAGTTCACAGCAAAGTGAATTCTTGGATCCGCATAATTCTTACGAAGTATGTCGTGCTCAATGTTATTCAATGAATATTTCTCTCCTTTTATTTCAATGAATTTCAAATCCCATGCTTTACCTCCATTTACACTCAGAATAGATTCCAGAGGATAATGATTTAGCATTAACTTAACTGTAAAGGCGTTGTAAGCATTAATCCAATATGCCATCTCTTCATTTCTCGACCAGCTTACCTCGGGTTTTGTTTTCGAAAGGGAAGTTAAATAAGCGTCTAAAGCCATTTGGTCTTTTTTGAAGCCTTCATAATTTACATTGCCTTTTGTGGAAACATGTTTTTGAAGTAACCTATCCCAAGAAGAATGATCGAACTTTGGTTCACCAACACCTGCAAATGAAACAAGTGCAACCAACAGCATTATAATTATTCCAGTAAATTTTTTCATAATAACAAATCTAAAATGTAAAGCTAGTCAAAGCCATAAACTGCGAATGTCGATTGTTTGACATTGTAAGTATGATAACAGGAAAGTAACAATTTTTAACAGCTAGGCAGAAATAATTCCAACCAAACTATTATAAGTATTTGAAAGTTGTTCAGATAAATTGGAAGCTTTTACCCAAACTGCCTTTTCAATCGCCTCTTCTTTTTGAGGAATCAATTCTTCATTGCCGACATATTTCATCCTAAACCAATATGTTGTTTTCAAGATCTGCTCATTCTTTTGAACATATACATGATAGGTATTCGATAACTTTTCTCCCAGCGTCAAGTTCGTAATACCACATTCCTCTTCAACCTCCCTTAAAGCACATTGCTCGGGAGTTTCGTCAGCCTCCATTTTTCCCTTTGGCAAGTCCCATTTTCCCAAACGATGGATAAAGAGAATTTCATTCTTTGCATTTTGAACCCTTCCTCCTGCAGCTTCTATCAATTTAAATTGTTCTTGAAAAAGTGCCCATAAAACTTCTACATTTTTGGTATTCAAGAAGATCTGTCTCTTATACACATCTCCGAGCCCACGAGACAGGC
>CAJXRL010000027.1 GCA_913059105.1 uncultured Flavobacteriales bacterium | reverse complement strand
ATCTACACAGAGTAGATCGTCGGCAGCGTCAGATGTGTATAAGAGACAGCGCTATCACGGAAGTTTTGTTTGCTCGCTTTATGATTTTCACGGGTACTATGTTGAAAGCTGGAAACCTGCAGGAATCAACATAATCCAATGGATCGAAGTAGTAAATCATGACGAAATTATCGACAGCTATTTAGAACATTTTAAAATTAACTGAAAGTAAAAGACAAAAAGCAGTTACGGAGCCTGTTTAACTTTCTAACATGAAACGTAAAGCATTTTACTTTTTACTTTAAGTTTTCCGTCTTTTAATTTACGCCTCTTTATTCATAACCGGATAAGCATACATCTTTAAAAACGTTTCTCGCTTAAAGGCTTCGTCACCTTCTATTCCTTCCAACTTTTTTGATACATATGTTTCAAATGACTCCATTTCTTCGTCAGAATAGTTTGCACTATGACCAGCAGAGTCATTTAATAAATCAAAAGCCATATAGTTTGTTGGCATTAATTTGTATGAATCGTGAATTTCACGGTCAATTTTATTAGCAATCATTTGAAATAATTCAAGATTCGATTTTGCTTCCTCCTGCCCTTCGATTAAGCCATTTAATGGCTTTCCAAAACTTACTTCAACTTTTCCTTTTCTCCCTTGCAAGCCTTCACCCATGTGAATCAAATCTTCCATAGGTTGTTTTTCATACTTCTCACCATTAGCAATGCTCATTAACTCTGGTAATGTAAGGGCATCACATGGGTTATATTCATATGAAATAGAGACAGGACAAATGTTTAGACTTTTTATGTTCTCAATAGCACTTTCCGAATCACCTCCTAAGTTGAACATTTTTAAAATATTCGGATTAGTTCTATCATTTCCATTTTTACTTCGGCCTGCCTTGTGAGCAATCCAAATGTTCTCTCCTTTATCTTTAATCGTATAGTTAATGTAATTCGAAAGTTGATTTGACCCGTCTAGTTTTTGATCTTTCGATAGAGAACGTTTAACCATAAAACTCTTATTCAATTTCACCAAATCAACAATCCAGGGAATTTTCATCAGGTTATCTCCAATTGCAATTTCCGCAGTACTAAATCCTTCTTTTAAAAGAACATAACCCATTAATGCGGAGTCTAAAACAATATCTCTATGCGTTGAAACAAATAAGTAACTTTTGTCCTTTTCTAAATTCTCCATACCTGAGTAGCTTAAGCCATGGGTAGATTGAGAAAGTAATTTATCGAGTAATGGAACTACCACTTTAGTCTGAAATTCATAAATAGTATTGATACCACGCATTTGTTTCTCAAACAAAGGAAATGGAATCTCTGGCATTACCTGTTGGATAATTTGGCAAAACTGTTCCTCCCTTAATAAGCTATCTATCTTTTCTTTTACCTCACTGTCGTGATAAGGTCGTATGTCTTCAAAATCCATTTTATTCATAATATCGACGAAATTAAGGTTTCAATAGAAAGCTGAACATTTAACCAACGGTTAAACTGTTTCAATTTCTTTTTTTAATTGTTTTTCCACCCAAAATGGGGCAAACGGTAAAAGCGAACAAATACCATATAAAACAACTTTTGTGAATTTCCATTTGAAGGTTAAACTAACATAAAGCAATTGAAACGCATAGGCAACAAATAAAGCCCCGTGTGCCCAGCCAACATACTTTACAGCTAATGGCGTGTCAAGAGAATACTTCAGTGGCATAGCAATAAACAATAGTACTACAAATGAAATTCCTTCAAAAAAACTAATTTTGGCAAAAATGCCCAATTGCTTTTTATATTGCTCCTTATCCATAAATGTCATTCAAAATTTGAGCTAATCGAAGTCCACCTTTGTACAACTGAATTTTAACCGTTCCCCAATTATTATACATGTACTCGTAGGATAAGTTTTCCTTATCTCCAATGTTATATATTTGAGGTCTTAGTTCTATTGCTTCTTTCACCCAAAGATCTAAATCGGTCGAGCATAAAACATCTTTGTTAGCATCCACAGGGTGATCTACCATTTCTGCAATTTCCGAATAGCTCATCATTTTATCATCAATTATTTCAGAATCCCAAATACGATGCAAATTAGAGTTGCTGTAAAACCATTTAATTTTTACACTATTGCCTCCCCTATCTTCACCATTTCCAACGTGCAATGGCTGGTGCATATCACCTACTAAGTGAGTCAACATTCTGACAGCTTCAACTCTTTGGATTTTTGTAGATTCAGCATTTTTTAGAATGTCTTTCATTCTGCCAATTGCTTCATACACATCTCCATGCTCTTCATGTTCAGCCGATTTGTAGTCTTTCCCTTCCGGAACTGATACATAATGCCATGTTCTAGCGTAGTTGTATTTTTTATCGCTTTTTATTTCATCCATCCAAGTAGAGGCCTCTGCCAAGGACTCATGTCCCATAATTTCTTTTAACGCCTTCTTTGCCTTAACCGATAAATGGTTTTCGGCAATTTTCCCAATGGCTCTATGTCCTGTTTGGCCCCAACCAAATACAGTTATACTCATTGTAAGTGCGCAAATTAAGGCTATGCTATTTTTCATTTTCATCATCTTTTTGAATAAGTTACTTCCGTTCTCCCATGTTCTTTTGGTCTGCCGTCTTCGCCCAAATTTACCATGGTTATGTTCTCAATCGTTACTATTGGCTTGTGGGTCATTTTATTTCGAGCAATGCAGCTCAAGGTAATCGATGTTTTACCAAATTTCTCCACTTGAATTCCCAGCTCGACAATATCTCCTTGAACAGCTGAACTTACAAAATTAACTTCAGACATAAATTTAGTCGCTATTTTTCGATTGTCGAATTGAATCATAGTATACAACGCAGCCTCTTCATCAATCCACTGCAATAACCTACCTCCAAACAAATTATTGTTTGGATTTAAATCCTCAGGTTTAACCCATTTCCTAGTATGAAAATTCATTTTTTGTGCAAAGATAATTGAATGGATTAAATGTGAAGTGATGAAAGTAGAATAAGATTTTCGCTTACATTTGAATTTTGCTGAGCAATATCGACATAATTAAATTGAGCCTAAAAGATTTTAAAGAGCTGAAGAAAAGTAAATAAATGACAGTATCAGTGGTAATTGCAAAATTAGAAGAATTAAAAAATCCTGAGAAAGTAATTTTCAAGGAGAAAAAATTTGGAATTATTTGCAAGAACGCTCTGGGTATTTATATGAAGGACCTCAACCTAATTGCTAAGTCAATCGGTAAAAATTCAGAATTAGCCGTAGCTCTTTTCGAAACAGATATGTATGAGGCAAAAGTTCTAGCAGGAAAAATTTTCAACCCAATAGACTTAACACCAAACCTAGTTTCTAAATGGACGGTTGAGTTCGATAATTGGGAAATATGCGATACTTTTTCTATGGGTATTTATGCTAAAAGCCCATTAGCGGAATCAATAATTTTAGAATACAGTTCTAAAGTAAGTGAGTTTGAAAAGCGAAGTGCTTTTGCTACGCTTGCGGCGTACTGCATGGCCAATAAAAATGGCAACAATTCTACCTTCGAACGCTATTTCCCCCTTTTAGAAAAGGCTGCTAACGATGAACGGTTATATGTTAAAAAAGCAGTTAATTGGGCACTTCGGAGCATTGGCAAACGCAACATTGATTTGAAACAAAAAGCAATTTCTTTTAGTAATAGTCTTCTTAAACTAGAATCAAAAAGTGCACAATGGATCGCTAGAGATGCTTTAAAAGAACTCAATAGCTTAAATGCCAGAGTCTCAGATTATCCGCGAAGTATATATAGAATGTAGTGGAACAAAAAAACCTCCACATTTCTGTGAAGCTTTTTGCGGTGCTTGTCCAACTTTCTAGTGCAACAGTTCGGTTCAATTCATCAATCTAAAAAACATCATTTTTATTTCCCTTCACAGTTACCCGTATACTCATTAAAGCTCCAAGCCCTGTGTAGTAAATGATAATCCTTTACCCCCATGCGCTGATATCATAATCGCTTCAAAGTAGGGCTTGTTCTTCTTATTAGTTGTGGCCCACTCAAAAATAAAATTACCTCCTGTTCCACCTCTTTGATCTTTTTCAAAGATCATGATCTCGGCCGTTTCCATGGGGTTAATATAAATTGGCTGCTCTAAATACGACTTAACCAACTCCCCATCGGTATGGTAATAGTCCGCACTTTTAATATATACTCGCTCAGTTTGACTTGTATTCCTCAAACTTATCGTCGCCGATAAATCATGAAGTCGATGTTCGCTAATACTATAGATGTGGGAGTAGACAGAGAGATAAGTTGTCCCTTCAATCAAGCTGTCTTCCGCTGAAATCGTTGCAATTCGATCGGTCCATTTTTCTTCAGGCGGCATTTCATCATTTCCTTCATAAGAAGAACAAGCAACAAGTAATAAGTAATAAGGAAACAAGTAAAAAGCAAATTTTATTCATCATAACCGTAATTTTATATTGTTTAAAAAATGATTCATTTGCCTTAGTTCTAATTCGAATCAATTGAAGGAGGCTGTAATTCTTCTTTTTATCCTTTTTTAGAGCTAAGACTTCGTAAATGTAATGCATTGGTTTTCTATTACCCTATAGAAAGTACATTACTCCCAGCAATCCGGCTACTCCTAGCACAATGGTATATGGAAATGCCATCTTGACCATTTTTCCATAGGATAATCCAATTAATGGTGCTACAGAAGAAGTCAATAAGAATAAAAAAGCTGCTTGTCCATTTGGAGTTGCTACACTTGGTAAATTAGTTCCTGTGTTGATAGCTATAGCCAACTTTTCGAAATGAGCTCTGTCAATTGCTCCACTTTGAAAAGCTTTGTCAATTTCTCCGATATAAACGGTCGCTACAAAAACGTTATCACTAATGGCAGACAAAACACCATTGGCTAGATAGAATAGACTTGGTTGGTGCTCTAAATCTTGCTGAAGCGCCCATTCAATAATTGGAGAGAACAAATGCTGATCGTGAATCATGGCTACAATTACAAAAAAGACCACCAACAAACCTGTAAAAGGCAGCGCTTCTTCAAAAGCATGACCTAAGGCATGCTCATCTGTAATGCCCATAAACGCCGTTTGAAATATGATTAATCCTAAGCCAATAAAACCAACAGGAGCAATATGTAAGGCGAGACTCATGATCAATAAGACTGCTGCAACGCCCTGAACCCATAAAGCGTATTTTTCTTTTGGTTTTCTATTCACATCTTCTTCATTAATGTATTCATTGATAATTTGTCGCGCTACACCAGGCAATTTTGCTCCGAAACCAAACCATCCGGTTACTTCTAAAATCGCAGTAGTCAGCAGGCCACAAAAAAAGACTGGGATAGTAATGGGAGCCATTCGAAAGAAAAACTCTGCAAAATCCCACCCCATGCGTTCACCAATTAGTAAATTCTGAGGCTCTCCAACGATGGTGCATACACCACCAAGAGCTGTTCCAACTGCTCCATGCATTATTAAACTTCTCAAAAAACTCCTAAATTGAATCAAGGTTTCACCACTTAATTCATCCTTGTCCAAAATGTCATTGTCATTGTAATCTTCAACTCCAGAATGAATTTTATGATATACCCCATAAAAACCGACAGATACACTGATTAAAACAGCCATTACTGTAAGTGCATCCAAAAAAGCAGACAAGACAGCAGATAGCGAAACGAAAAGCAGTGAAAGAAGAAGTTTCGATTTTATTTTAGTAAATATTTTACTAAAAACGAACATGAGTAAGGGTTTCATGAAATATATTCCTGCTACCATAAAAACTAAAAGTAAAATCACTTCTAAGTTTTGGTTTACTTCCGTGTATGCCATTTCAGGCGATGTTAAACCCAAAAGCAGTGCTTGAATTGCCAACAACCCACCCGACTGAAGCGGATAACACTTTAAGGCCATGGCAAGGGTAAAAATGAATTCTCCAATAAAGAGCCATGCAGTGATCAAAGGCCCTAAAACGTATAAGGAAATCACATTTAAAACCATAAAAATGATCATAGTAGCTTTAAACCATTTTGGACTATTACCTAAAAAATTCTTTAACATAGCTCACTTTTTTACTGCTCATTTGAGTACTACTTAATTCACCTTAACCAATCATTTCCTCAAAGCAAAATCAAGGATTCAATACAACAGATTGTTGCCCATTGCCGATAATTAGCTTTGAATGGAGTGGGATTGAAAGCGCTCGATGTGATTGAATCGATTCGTATTGAAATATTTGTCGCGTTAATCTCTCAAGAATATTTTTAATCGTATCTATCATTCCTTCCGCTCCCAATGTCCTTCTTGGAACTTCTTGCCTTTCTTTAAAAAGAATAAATTCCATAGGCCGAATTTCTTGTTCCGCCTGTAATTTTTCTTCGATAGGTCTGTTACCAAATATATTTTCCATGTTATAATTTTTGCAAAAATACATAACCAAAGGCTTATGTTATTAGTATTATACATTAAATTAATTTATGTTTAATATAAAAACATTTAGAACATAGGTATATGATACCTGAGGTCATCGATTAATGGCCAACCTTCCACCCTGCCGAATGAAAAAATAACAGTTTGGCCAGATTCTTTACTACCAAAGCCATTTATCTCCTAAAAAGGAAAGTCCAAAATATACATTCAATAAAGCAAGCACTAGTTTATGCAATTCATCAGAAAGAAAACAAATGAATCCTTTGCAATAAAGAATTGAATTTAAAGTATAGCTAATCGAACAGCGGATCCGGGGCTCAGAAACTACTCCTTTTTTTATCCCTTGAAGTTCAATAACAGCATACTTTTTCTTAAATTAACCGTTAAGGTCAATGAGAAAAACATAAAAATGTCAATAACCAAAGAATCCGAATTAATCGGAATGAAAGAAATTAGTAAAGTAGTTGGAACAACGCTAAAACGAATGAGAGAATTTGCAAAAGTGGGAATGTCGACTAAAGAATTAGATGACTATGGCGGCAAAATTTTAAAAAGCTATGGAGCAAAATCAGCACCTTTCGAAACGTATAACTTTCCCGGTTATACGTGCATAAGTGTAAATAAAGAAGCTGCACATGGAATACCTTCCAAGAAGAAAATACTTGAAAAAGGAGATCTAATAAACATTGATGTCTCAGCAGAACTAAATGGATTCTGGTCTGACAATGGAGGTTCATTTGTTTTGGGAAAAGACATTTACAATCACCAACCTCTTGTGGATGCCTCAAAGCAAATTTTACACAAAGCCATTCACAGAATTAAAGGAGGAGTTAAAATTTCTGACATTGGATATTTAATAGAATGTGAAGCTAAAAAATATGGATTTAAGGTGATTAAAAATTTAGCCGGTCATGGCGTAGGAAAAAGTCTGCATGAAAAGCCTGAAAACATTTTAAATTATCGAGTAAAAAGCAACCGAGAGAGATTTAGAAAAAATACTACGGTAGCCATTGAAACTTTTATTTCAACCAACTCAACTATTGCTGTAGAACTAAAAGATGGTTGGACGTTAGTGGGTAATAAAGGCGGATTTGTAACTCAACATGAACATACCATTCTTATAACAGATAATACTCCAGTAATTCTGACTGAATCAAATGAAATATGGAGTTACAAAGATGACATCAACATCAATTAATACATCGTTATAATTAGAACAATTTATAATACAAATACATATAAAAAAGCCCATTGATTTATCAATGGGCTTTTTTTGTTTAACACAACCTAGCTGTTTCCTGTTTATGTTCAATACAACTTAGTTCAACTTTTATTGTTACTATTTACTTGCCGATTGGTTTGTTGGCAGAAAACATTGGACACCAATGGATGCTTCATACATTAATCCTCCTATGGCTTGAGTAAAGATTGCAACTCCGTATGAATACGATACATCTGCAGAAGCCCCTGCTTTTAAAGCTACAGCAGAAACTTGCCCATTGAACTTCGCTTTCTCATTCATGAATTGCTCAAAGGCTTCTTCGTTTTGGAAAAAAATAACCTCACTGTATTGCTGCCCTCCAAATTGGAATCCAACAGTAAGCTGCCTCAATTTTGCGGCGTTAACAATTTCGTGATTTTTGTACACTACTCCTTTGCCACCTGCTCCGCCAATGGACATGGCTCCTTTGGTCACTTTAGGGAAAATTGCATAACCATAGGATTGGTTATAATAAGATTGCAAACTTGGCGTCTTTTTTATCATTTTGTCCAATACTTCCGTCGATTTTTGCGCCAACTTAGCGTTCGGGTTTCCAGTTTGAGCCATTGACAATTGACTCGTTAGTGCCAATACAATTACTGCTGCTATTCTGATGATCCTCTTTTTCATAGTGCTGTTTATTTATTTATTTTTAATGTCTTTTGCTATAAATCTTACAGGAATTGAGTAAAATCTGGCATTACTTGATTTGTCTATTAAAATCACTTTGTCATTTAATGACGTTCTAATAAAATTTCTAATCTCATATTCATTAGAAGCTATTGAGGTAATTACGATTTTATCGTTTTTAGATAATTTAAATTCCACCATAACAATAACGTCTTGGTAGACGGGCGTATTTGAGGTATTCAATAAGGTCTCAATTTGCTTTTTTACAGGAACTATGTCCTCTATTCCGCCGGTTGTATTTGCGAAAAGCTGACCGCTAAAGACGATCAGCCCTGCTACTATTAATTTTTTCACATTGTTTAAATTTAAAATGTTAGTTGTTTTATTATTTTTTATTTCAATTTTTTTATTTTTCATTTTTTTATTTTTTTTTGAGATTAAGTTTTGGTTTTAAATTACTGAAGGCAATATAAGAACACATAAGGTAGTTGGCATTACATAGTAGTATAGATGGGCATACAAAATAGTTACCTTGCTTATAATGTACATTTTACCATAAATCTATTATTTATCTTTCCGGATGAATGGCAAAATGAATTACTAGCTTTAAGGCCATTGATGTTAGGACAAAGAGAGACTTTGAAAGTCACACGTTATTTCTGTTGTATTCATAGCTGATTAAAGATTATATGGAATTGGATTATTAGAAATAGACTCTGTACATTAGGTTAGGAAAAAGTCCAAACTGTGTCGTGTAACCAGTTGATGCTTCTTCGCTTTCATCGTAGAATTCGTTTATTTTTCCTTTATTATTGGTAACATTGTCCAAATTCAAGAAAACCTCATGCGTTGCTTTTGGTTTGTTCCATTTGTAACTAGCAGATAAAGTGACTTGATACAAATTCTCCAATTTATCTTCATATGCTTTATCGTAATCCCAAAAACTGTTGTTTTCAGAGTCTACAGCTAAACCTCCTTGGGCATCTCTTAACAGAGGGATAATTTTTTTCCCACCTGAGAAGAATACCTTTGCATTTAATCCCAATGTTTTGTTTCTATTTTTACCAAGGTTTTCAAATTCCTTCCCGCACAATATGTTAATTAAGTAATTGCTATTGTACTGAGTATTACGTTCAATTCCATCTAAAGATTTATAGGTAGAGCTAAAAAGAGACCCATTAATAAGGTAGTAATAATTGTTGTTGAAGAATCGTTCTAAAGTTAACTCTAGCCCATAATTCTTACCAGTCCCCTTATTTACTAAATCAACATATCTAAATTCCAAGCCCTCATTTATTGTGGCATAATAGCTAGTATCATTATTTTCTACTGGTAGATTATATAACCTTTGATAATAAACTTCTGCTTTGAGCATCATGTTTTCTGAGAATCTTTTTTCATAACCGAGCACGTAATGGTGCGCTTTAAGCAGGTCAAGATCTCTATTGGGTTCAGATATACTACCATCTTCTTGCGCTACTTTGGCAAAGTAGTTATGAATACTTGGCATGGTGCTATGCCCGCCATAACCTAAATGAAAAGAGTTGCTTGAGTTTACCTTCCAATTGATCGCAAACCTCGCCTCAAGCGTGCTTTTATCGTTCAACAAAACATTCATATTGTGAACGCCTGTTACTATTGTAATGTCTTCATTCAATCTATGTTTCCAATTGATAAAATTTTGAAGACTATTTACTTGTTCGTTAAAATTGACCAAGGTGAATCGATCCGCCTCAGCGTTCTGAAATTGACTTTGTTTAAATTTATAGTTCAATGAAGTAATACGAGAACCTACTTGAATCTTATTTTTTGCATTTAATTTATTGTTGTAAGTAGTGGCAGCTCTATAGGTTGATTTATTTAGCTTGCTTCTAAAATTGACTGTTTTACTCACCGTTGAGTCACGTATAAAATCTCCATTATCATCGTACAACTGAATCACTTTCGACTCAAATACCTTGTCTTCTATACCTTCCTTAGAATATGCGAGTGTAGTTTTTATAAAGCTATTTTCATTAATACCATAAGTGTGATTGACGCCCATATTTGCTAGGTGTGCTCCTTTGTCGAAATCCTCGCTGATATCTGCACGCATGCTTCTATTTCCAGGAGTCTCCCATAAATCAGCCTTTACATCATTTAATACAATATCGCTCATGCCTCCCAAACCAAAAAGAGAAAAATTTCCAAACTTCTCTGTAGGAAGTACTATTTTAAATGCAGCATCTTGATAAGAAGGAATTCCATCAATGTCAATTAAACCCAAATCACTAATAATTGATGCTGTAGAATAACGGTAATTAATTAAGAAAGAGCCAGCATATCCTTTCTTAAAAGGCCCCTCAAAAGTCAGGTCTGTGCCCAACAAACCAAATCCAAAAACAGATTCAAATTTTTCATTGTTCCCTGCTCTTAATTTTACTTCATACACTCCAGATAAGACATCTCCGTATTCCGCTGAAAAAGCACCAGTATGGAAATCAGAAGTAGCTAATAAGTTATTATTTAAAGTACTTACTGCCCCACCCACTGCACTTTGATCAGCAAAATGATTTGGATTGGTAATCTGAATTCCTTCTAGACGCCATTGTACATATTTAGGAGAATTTCCTCTAATAATAATATCGTTGCTACCATCTTGCGTATTAGTTACACCGGCAAAATTGGAAAGAATTTTGGAAGGATCGTTAAACCCTCCTGCATAGCGATTGGTTTCTTCGGCAGAGATGGATCGTGAACTAATCATCGCCATGTCATTCAGCGCTTCTCCCTTGTTTTCATAGGCCGAAATAACTACTTCATCCATTTTAAAAATGGACTCTTCCATGCTTAGTTCCAACACTACTTCTTTTCCTGAATTTACAAGTAGGTTCGCAAATGTTTTACGTTCATATCCCAAATAGGAAAGCTGAAGAGTAATTCTCCCTGTAGGAACATTTTCGAATCTAAACTTCCCATCCATGTTTGTTGATGTCCCAACAATCGGGTCTGTTCCTTCAATAACAACTACTGCTCCAATTAAAGGAAGCTTGTTATCCGTGTCAACAATAGTTCCTCTCACAGTTTGGGTTAATTCCTGTCCATAAGAAATGGAACTAATTAGGAGGATGCAGGACAATGAGATGATTTTTTTCAACTGAGATAGTCCAGCTATTTCATTGCCTAGTCGTACAATTGTTTTTTTATTTTGCTCTTTCATTTTGCAGTTCATTTAGTATTAATGATGCTGCAAATGTATTTTTGAAAGAACGAGAGCTTGTTCTGAATTGCACAAAGCATGAACGGAATTATAATTCCGAACAAGTAAGAAATAAGTAGGAGACGTTACCCTACTTTATACTACATGATTTAAATTAATATCAACAGTAGGGCTTTGTAAATTAATCATTTTTATGCTTTTACAATTCGCTACTAATTGCAATAATGCTTGTAATTTAACTACACTATTCATGAGCCAATGGTTTATTAGAAGTAGTAGTTTGCTAGTTCTTTCTAATTACATAGGTTACTTAACCTCTGATTCGCATCTATAGATACGATAGGAATCACCTGATTGGATCCGATTTTAATACAATGTAAATTTGGATTCCTATCGACTCTTAAATCCATCAGTTGTTGAAGGTTAGTGACATCAAGATTTTCCAACAAATTACTAGAAGAGTACAGGTATTTTAAATTTATGTTGCTTGTTAGGTTAATAGTCTGAACCTTATTATTTGATAATACAAGAGATACTAATTGTGTATTAGCCCTAAGGTCTATTGTAGGAAGTAAATTAGTTCTGATTAGTAGGCTTTTTAGATTTATAGCTCCACTAACATCAAAAGAAGTAAGCAAATTATCACTTATATATAAGTTCTCTAAAAACCTATTATCACTAGTAAATTCTTCCAATGAATTAAAAGATAAGCTCAACCATTTCAAATTAGTGGCTTCTGACAACCCAGTAATGGACGTGATTTCATTTACCTTAAGATCCATCCAAATTAGCTTAGTATTATTACTGACATCAATACTTGCAATTTTATTGCCTACTAAGTTCAAACTGTCTAGGAGATTATTAGAGCTTAAGTCAACATAAGTTAAATCATTACCTGAAGCGTATAGTCTCTTTAAATTTACAAATCCTTCAATACCAGTTAAGTCCTTGATTTCATCATAAATATTTTGGGAAGCTAAGTTTAGAGAGCGTACTTTCTCTGCATCTGATCTGAGTATTTTCTGATTAATTTGATTGTCAGAATCAATCCCGAGGCTTATTAATTTAGTTTCAAACTTAGTATCCGGGATGTCCAAATACTGATTAATTACTTCATCTGTAAACGCATCATCATCATCACTGCAGGCAGCAAAAAGACCCACTGTCAATACAAATACTAAATACTTGATTTTCATTCTATTCGATTTTATTTTATGTTGAGACGAACACCTTGTAAAGGATAAAGTTAAAAATGCAATTTTACACAATGATGTTCACCGATTGATACTTTTAATTATTTTATTGAGCAGCATTATAAATTACCGGCATTTGCCCTTTCCACTCATTCCATAAAGAATTATCACTGATTAAATGCGCCATAAAGTGACCCACATTGATTCGACTGACCTTACCAGCATCAAAAATTGCACTCCTTGTTGGTGAAGCATGTATTTCATACCTTGTCACTTCGTCTTCATCGCTTAAACCATCTGGTCGCACGGCTGCCCATTCAATTAAGTCATTGTCTTGGCCGATTTTGCTACGCAAATAGTCTGCTGCTTTTTCATTGTCCACATGTGGAGGTAAAAGCAAACGAATAAGCCCAATAACACATTTTTGGGCAAATGAGATTGGTTCGCTTAAGTCCCGATTGCGATTACCCGTCGTGTTCATTAATACATATTTAACTGGTTGTTTTGGTTTGTTTGCTATTATGGCATCACACAACCTACGTGTAACATCTGTAACTAATTTTCGAGGCTGTCCATAAATACCTTTCCAATTCATGTTGTGTCCAAGACAGGAAGCAACTGCCTGACAACCTTTAACATGTTCGGCCATCTCTGCATCGCTCAATTCTAAAACGCTGGCGGCGATAATTTCCATGCTTTTATTGTTTTTCCAAGATTTTGGCAGCTTTTCTGGAGACCGTACAATCACTTTAACGTTTTGTCCTTCTTTTAGTAATTGTTGCACCAAGTTCATTCCTGTTGCGCCGCTTGCTCCTACTACTAGCGTCGTCATTTTGTTTAGCTCTTTCATTTTCAGTTCATTTATTATTAATGATGATGCAAATGTATTTTTGAAAGAGATAGCTTATGTTCTACATTGCACAAAGCATGCACCAAATTATAATTCCGAACATAAGGTTAACGTCGTATGATATTGACTTCTTTCAGAGTTTCAAGAACTGTTTAGGCGTTAGTCCAGTTTCTTTTTTGAAATAAGTGTTAAACACCGTTTTAGAATTAAATCCACTTTCATAAGCCAGGCCCTCTATCGTAAGATTTGCATTTTTTGAAGCTTTAGCGTTCAGTTTAAAAGCTTCAATCCTGTATTTATTAATAAACTCATTATAGTTTTTACCAAAATTATTATTGAGCAACCAAGACAGATGGTTCGGGTGAACTTCAATCTGTGTCGCTAACTCTCTCAAGGATAAATCCGGATTTAAAAATGGTTCTTTTTCCGAAAGGTAGGCCAACAATCGAGTTGAATATTCAGTCGACTTAGCAACACTCAATAAAGCAGCTTTCTGTTTTACTGCTGTTTCTGGTTGATCTGTTTGAAAAATCGTTTTCAATAACGCAGCATACCTCGGGTCTTCTTTCAGAGGATTAACAATAGGATCAACAAATCGTAGAAACAATAAAAAGGAATTATTTGTAATGGCTTGTGCTACCCACTCAAAAGCTTTGTCAAAATCACCCATAACCACGTACATCATAAAAAGATAGGAGTCTGCGGCAAACCCGTCTACTTCTTTTGACAATTCAATTAGTTTTTCTAAATAGATGGAAGCATTATCTGCATCCTTTTTTAGAACATACGCTAACCCGACTATTCCTACCTCCTCTCCTTGAATAATTATTTCTGCAGGAATGGTATCAAAATAATTAATTACTTCATCGTATCTGCCGAGTTGAAGTAGACAGGTGGCTTTAATAGAATGCGCTGGAATGTTTTTGTCATTGGCAGTTAAACATTGGTCCATCATTTCTAGTGATTGTAGATAATCTTCAATCATGTATTGATAGTACCCTCTAAAAAATCGAGTTTCTTCCGACAACGGATTTATACTCAAGGCAATTTCAAGATGAATGCTAGATTTTTCTAAATCTCCTGCTAGCGTATATAAAAACGCCATATTTTGCTGAGCTTCAGCATTATTGGGGTTAAGAGCAATTGCTTTTTTTCCTTCAATTAATGCTTTATTATAATTAGATTCAAGAAAAAAAGCTTGATTTGATAATTGATAATGAACGCCAGATGACTTACCATTGAGCGCAAGAGCCAAATTTGTATGATGAATTGTTTTTGCCCATCCCTCTTCGAATGGTATCGCTGTCGTTGTGCCTAGAAAGCTATAACTTTCAGCCAAACCTAAATGGGCATCGGCATAATTTGAATCAAGCACTAAGGCTTTTTCATAAAGAGAGATAGCCATCTTTACATCTTCCGAATTCCATTTATTCTCGTAAAACTTCGCTTTCAAACAATGTTCATAGGCAGTAACATTATCGGTTTGCTTTGTTACAAGATGTTCACCGATTTCTAGGTGGCCAAAATGCTCTCTCAATTTATCCGCAATTATCAGACTTACTTCATCTTGTATTTCGAAAACATTTTCCAATTTCCGATCCCAAGTTTCTGACCAAAAATGGTAGTCTTCCTTCACCTGAATTAATTGAGCGGTAATGCGAAGTGAATTACCCGATAAGCGAACACTTCCTTCTAAAATAGTGGAGACACCCAATTTTTCTCCAATTTCTGTAATTGAGATGTTCTTGCCTTTAAAAAAGAAAGAAGAGGTACGAGAGGTAACTTTTAAATTACCAATTTTAGCGAGTGCATTGATTATCTCTTCCGTCATGCCATCACTAAAGTATTCATTGTCCTTGCTGTCGCTAAAATTTACAAAGGGCAATACAGCAATGGTATTGTGTATCGTTTTCTGCTTACCTTTTACTTCTGAAGAACTAGGAACCTTAATTCCTTTATTTGTGATAGCAAATACTTCAGCTGGTTTGCTTATGTTTTTTAGCTCAAAATGCCCTAAGGAGGTTGAAGTGATAGTTGTATGATTCTTTAGTTCATCATTTATTTTTTCTGACAAAAGGATGGAGCCTGCTGAGCCCAAACTTTCAATGCGTGACGCAAAATTTACTCCATCTCCGTAAACTTCTGTATGATCAAAAACAATATCGCCCAAGTGCAGTCCTATTCTAAGTGGTACAGGTTCAACTTCTTGCAAAAGACGTTGGATATCAATAGCACAATTCACTGCCTCAATAGCGCTTTTAAAAACGCTTAACGTTCCGTCCCCATAATATTGAATGATTTCCCCCCGGTGCAAACTGTGTTGTTCTTCGAAGACTTCACGATGCCTAGCCCTAGCATTTGCGGCAACTTTTTCATTGCCTTGCATCAAGGCCGTATACTCAACAATGTCGGTAAACATTACTGCTGCGAGTTGTCGATTTATTTTGTCTTTCATGGACTAATTCTTCCTGAGATGATCAAATGGCATTATTGACAATAACATCTATAAAAATGCTCTCTTGCTTAATTCTAATAAAGCTGCAAGTTAAAAATAAACAACCAATTGACATAAAAAAACATCAATTCTGATGGGCTTTTTTGCACGATGTAATTGCATTATAATAATACTAGTTCAATCCCAATTTTATTCAACAATCAGAAAAATAATTTTAACGACTTATTTCTCTTCAAATTTTATAGTATTAGGTACCTCATTTTTCGCTACCTTGCCTACTTCGTTATTTATAGTATAATATAACGAATAGAGAAGTAAATACTATGGATAAAAGCAGCATTCTGTCACAAAAACAGACCATTATAACTCCGCCTCAACTGGTTGATACATTTGGCAGGGCGCATAATTATCTTCGAATTTCTCTTACAGAACGTTGTAATCTCAGGTGCACTTATTGCATGCCTGAAGAAGGAATCCCATTGAGGGATAAATCTCATTTTATGAGGAATGAAGAAATCTTTGAGATTGCAAAAATATATACTCAACTAGGCGTTAACAAGATTAGGTTAACGGGTGGAGAACCTTTGGTTAGAAAAAATGTAGCAGGCATCATTCAAAACTTAGGGACATTAAATACTGAGCTGACAATTACAACCAATGGAATTCTTGTTGATCAATTTATTGATGTATTTAAAAAGGCCGGAATTCGATCTGTTAATGTTAGCCTTGATTCCCTTAAAGTTGCTAAAAATCAAAAAATTACAAGAAGGGATTACTTTCATAAAGTCTTAAAAAACATTTACCTTTTACTGGATGAAGGTTTCATTGTTAAAGTGAATATGGTAGTCATGAACGGTATAAACATTGATGAGATTGTCAACTTTGTAGAACTTACCAAGGATAAACCATTGCACATCCGATTCATTGAGTTTATGCCTTTTAATGGAAATAAATGGGATTGGACGAAAGGAATAGGATTCAATGCTATGATGGATATACTTTATAAGCATTACGGTAATGAAAATGTTATGAAAATAGCAGAAAAACCAAACGATACTGCAAAGTGTTTTTCTATCAATAACTACCAAGGAACTTTTGGCA